>WJMR01000249.1 GCA_014727845.1 Ignavibacteriales bacterium | reverse complement strand
TTCTCCTGCACTTTGGGGATGCGCGTCGAGCCGCCGACGAGAATCACTTCGTCGATCTCGGAGGCGGAAACGCCCGCGTCCTTAATCGCGCTCTTACACGGACCGACGGTGCGCTCGACCAAATCGCCGATCAACTGCTCGAACTTCGCGCGGGTGATCGAGACGTTCAAGTGCTTCGGTCCCTCTTGCGTCGCGGTGATGAACGGCAAATTCACGTCCGTCTCCTGCGAGCTGCTCAGCTCGATCTTCGCCTTCTCCGCCGCCTCGCGCAAGCGTTGAAGCGCCATCGCGTCTTTGCGGAGATCGACGCCCTCGTCCTTCTTGAACTCGTCGGCGAGAAAGTCTATGAGGCGTTGGTCGAAATCGTCGCCGCCCAAGTGCGTGTCGCCGTTGGTCGCCTTCACCTCGAAGACGCCCTCGCCCAACTGGAGGATCGAGATGTCGAACGTGCCGCCGCCCAAATCGTACACGGCGACGAGCGAGTCCTCGGTCTTCTTATCGAGACCGTACGACAACGCGGCGGCGGTCGGCTCGTTAATGATCCGCTTAACCGTCAAGCCCGCGATCTCGCCCGCGTCTTTCGTGGCTTGGCGCTGCGAGTCGTTAAAATACGCCGGCACGGTGATGACCGCCTCGGTCACTTCCTGTCCAAGATACTCCTCGGCGGTTTTCTTCATCCGTTGGAGCACCATCGCGCTGATCTCCGGCGGCGAATACACTTTGTCGTCGATCTTCACGCGCGCCGATTGGGCGTCGCCTTCGACGACCTTATACGGCACCTTGCCGATCTCGTCCTGCACCTCGCTCATCCGACGACCCATAAAGCGCTTAACGCTGAAGACCGTTTTTTCCGGATTAGTGACCGCCTGCCGCTTCGCGGGTTGCCCCACCAAGCGCTCGCCGGATTTCGAGAACCCGACGATCGACGGCGTCGTCCGCGCGCCTTCGGGGTTCGGAATCACGACGGGCTCGTTGCCTTCCATCACGGCGACGCACGAATTCGTGGTTCCTAAATCTATTCCAATAATCTTTCCCATTATGAATCTCCTTTGTTCGATTGTGTTCGCGTAGTTTCGATTTACAAACTTTTTATAACACGGAAAGAGCGACGTCGGTCGTCGCTCTCCCGCGTGGATCGATATGTCCCTCTTCGGTCAATCGCTTATCCAACTTTGATCTCGATTTCCTTCGGCTTGGCTTCGTCCGCCTTCGGGATCGTCACCGTGAGCGAGCCGTCGGTAAAGTCGGCTTTGATCTCCTCAACCTTGATCTCCTTCGGCAGCGTGAACGAGCGATAATATTTGCCGTAGGCGCGCTCGACGCGATGATACTTCTCCTTGTTCTCGTCGCGCTCGAACTTCCGCTCGCCGCTTACGCTCAACTCGCCGTTGGCGTAGGAAATCTTCACGTCATCCTTCTTAACGCCGGGCAAATCCATATTGAGGACGTAGTTTTCCTCGTTCTCGGAGATGTCCGTCAGCGGAGCCCATACGGCGTTCTCGTATCCGTTGTCCGCGTCGTCTTCTTTCCGGACGCCGCGTCCTATCGAGTTCCGGAAGCGGTTAATCTCGCGCTCGAAATTCAACAACTCTTTCGAAGGATTCCATTTTACAAGAGCCATGATGAACCTCCATCAGTTTATGTTATCTGTTTTGCTTTTTTGCGTTCGCTTAATATTATTCAAGACTCGTGCCAATGTTTGTTCGCAGTGGATAAGGATGGCGTATGTTTTTGTTATATAGTAGGATAACGGATTCGCTTGGATAAGAGGCGGGCTTACGCGAGATACGCGGCTCTGTCATAATGTTCGACGATACGGCAGAGTATAGCAAAACGAACGTCAATATGGCAGAATTGTTAAGGGATGTTGGGCGGACAATACGCGAATATAATTTCGCTTATAAAGGAGACGGTTATCGTAATCCGTACTTCTTGACGTGCAGATACGCAAGATAGAGCGTCGCGGACGCCTGCGCCATTCCGAGCGCGCTCTTTAGCGCAATCATCTCGTCGGATTCCCGACCTCGGAACTCGGCGGGCGAACGGAGCGCGAGCGAGAAACGTCCCGCGAGAACCTCCTCCTTCGGGGAGAAACGCCATGGCTCGAAGGGCGCGACCGGCGAGAACGAGAGCGTGAGGGGTAGATTCGGGACGAGCGCGGGCGGCGCGAATTCGTCGGCGGGCGAGAACAAAAGCGACGATTCGAGCGCGAGGGTATCCGCCGACTGCCCGAACGAGAGCGCGGCGAACGCAAAGGACGCTATGACGACGACGGTTCGCATATATTAAAGATAGCGTCTCGCTCGGAATTACGCAATCACTTCCCGACGAGCGCGCGCGCTTTCTCCATCAACGGCGGATCGTAGGCGGGGAGCGGGCATCCGCACCGTCGCGCGGGGCACGTCGTTAACTCGTCCGCGAACGAGATCCCCTCGTACACGTTCCCGACGTTTCGTTTGATGTGATGGCATGGATGCGCCGCGCCGCTCGAGAAGGCGACGAACGCGTTGACGCCCGCGTTGCACGGCGTCCCCTTCCGGAAGAAAACCGAGCGCCGCACCTCCGAAATTCCGAAGCGTCGGAGGTCGTCCGTTGAGTACGCCTCGGGATAGCGCGCGCCGCCCAAGTCGCCGAAGTAGGGAACCCATTGGAAGGCGAACTCGAGGCGACGAGTCGCGTCCGCAACTTCCTCGACGCGCGTCGCCTTGTCGGGCGTCGCCACCGCCTCGACGTCCGTGGGAACGCCGAGCGATCGGAGACGGCGAACGCGACGGGCGAAAACGTCGAGCAAACCCCGGCGGCGGAGCTCGTCGTAGTGGAACGACGCGACGACGCGGAGAAGGCGCGCCGAGGGAACGAGGTCGAGCGTCTCGTCGAACGCCGGCGTGGAAAGGTTCGAGATGATTGCGACGTAGTGGCGCTCCGAAATCGCGCGGACGGCTTGCGGGAAATTCGGAACGAGCGTCGGCTCGCCCCCCGTGAAGCGCACGAGAACCCGACGCCCCGTCGCGTCGAGCGCGTCGAGCAGACGAGGAACGTCGATCGGTTTGGGATCGACGGGGGGCGCGCTCGCGCCAACGCAGTACGAGCATGAGAAATTGCAGCGGTCGGTGACCGTCCAATGAATCGAGGCGTCGTAGGGCGTCGAAGCTTGTGCTTGCATACGAGAAGATACCACATTCGCCGCCATCCAAAAAGCCGACTTGCGCGCCGCGGGCGTGGGAAGTAAATTACGGAATCACGAGAAACCCGATGGATAAGCGCGACGTCGTCGTTTACTATTTCAGCGGAACGGGGAACACCCGTCGCGTCGCGATGTGGATCGCCGAGGAGGCGGAGCGTCGCGGTCGTCGGGCGCGCGTCGTCTCGTTCGAGACGGTCGATCCGCGCGAGTGTTTGCGAGACGCCGAAGGGACGCTCTACGGATTCGCCGCCGCCACGCACGGGTTCTCGGCGCCATGGGCGATGATCCGATTTGTTTCCCGACTACCGCGTCGGCGCGCGGAGGCGGTAGTCGCGGCGACCCGCGCGGGTATGAAGTTCGGAAGGGAGATAACGCCGGGCGTCAACGCGACGGGGAATTTCCTCCTTGCCTTCCTCTTGCGGCTCAAGGGAATCCGCACGCGCGCCCTATTCTGGATCGATATGCCCTCGAACTGGACGTCGCTCCATCCCGCCTTCTCGCCCGCCGCCGCCGAGGCGATCGCCGCGAGAGGCGAGCGAATGACGCGACGCCAAGTCGGCGACCACTTCGACCGAGGCAAGCGCGCCTCGACGTGGTGGACGCTCTACGAAATCTTCTGGTCGCTCCTCCTCGCGCCCGTCGCGGCGGTGTATCTCGCCGTCGGGCGTCGGCAACTCGCCAAACTCTTCTACGCCGACCACAAGTGCGATCGGTGCGGACTCTGCGCGAAGTATTGTCCCGTCGGCGCGATCGCCCTTCCGAAGAGCAAGCGGCTCAAGCCCTACTGGCGACACTATTGCGAGAGTTGCATGCGGTGTATGTCCTACTGTCCGAAGAAGGCGGTGCAGGCGGGGCAGGGGTGGCTCGCGGTTGTCTTGGTCGCCGCGACGGAACTCCTCCTCGCGCCGGCGTTCTACGAGTGGTTTGCGTGGGCGGGGGCGTGGAAGATTCCCGCGACGATGGCGGCGATCGGGTTGGGGACGGCGACGATTATCGGCGCGCCGTACTACATAGTTTGGGCGGCGTCCAACGTCAAGCCGCTCGCGCGCGTTCTGAACTTCCTCACGCTCACGGCGCTCTTCCGTCGTCATCGCGCGCCGAACACGAAACCCGGGACGTTCAAGAAAGACGCGGGGGCGTAGCGGCTATCGGTCGGTTCCGACCGAATCGCTCGGCGTCGCGTTCGTGTCGCTTTGTTCGGGCGCGACGACCTCGCGCAATTCGAACTCTTCGCCGTTCCATTCGTAAATATGAATCTCGAAGCTCGTACCCGTGTTGATCGTCACTTCGCGACGAAGCGGAACGGGCTCGCCGTTCTCGACGGCGTATCGCTCGACGATCAGATCGCCGTTTGGTTCGCGGCGTTCGGAGACGAGCGTCTTCTCCTCCCGACGAATCTCGACGTTCGGCATCTTCTCGTACGCGGTGTCGCGCGCGTAATACTCGGTCGCCTTGTCGTACGTCCACACAAAGAAGGTCTCGGTCGTGTCGCCCTTCGGGAGGAGGATGTCGTTGTAGAGGTCCATATTCACGTCCTCGACGCGCAAGCCGTAGTCGCCCCACGAAAGCGGAAGGACGGCGGAAAACTTATCGATGGTCTGATGCGGTTGGCGTTCCATACCTCGAACAATCGTGATGGAGGCGATCTCGGCGGAATCCGCGGAGACCTGCGTGCCGCCCAACGTGAATTCGAATCGCGGGAGAACGGGATGGATATAGCGCTTCGACTTATACACGACGGGTTGAGCGTGGAGGGAGCTCGCGAGGATCGTCGCGAGTAGGAGAAGAGAGCTTTTGGTCCGGAGCATTCGATATTCCTTATTAGGATATTGCCATTCACCTAAAAATAGCGCATTTTCCACGAGTATTCAATTCCGAGGGAAAGGAGAGGGAAGGAGGAATCTCGCCGATATGGTTCCCGCAAACGAACGACATATAGCGCGCGTAAACGGACTCGCCGACGATCGCGCCGTTATTCGGTGGAGGACCGACGGCGCGATAACGTTCCTTAACGAAGTCGCCCAAAAACATCCGCCGCAAGCCGACGCTCGAGGCGCGAAGAAGCGTTGGCGGGCGTGGCTCGAAACGCGCCGCGCGAAAATCCTCGCCGCGCTCGAAGACGACTACTATCACGGAGCGCGCGCCGAGATCCGACGAGGAAAGAGACGCGAGCGACCGTACGTGGAAACCATTCGTTGGGATACGCGCGACGGCGCCGTCGAGATGATCACCGTCGCCTACCTCGGCGGAACGCCGGATTTTCTACAAACGGGCGCGGAGGTTCCCTTCGACGACGAGCGCTTCCGAACGCTGTACGACGCGATGCGCGACGGCTTCGCCTCCATCGATCTCTCGGGAAAACTACGCGTTTGGAACGACGCGTTTCGGCGGATGCTCGGCTACGACGAGGAGGAGATGCTCGGGTTGGATTTCCGATCGATCACGCCCGAGAACTATCGCATATTGGAGGACCGGCTCGCGCTCGAACAGATATTACCCTACGGACAGTCGGAGCTTTACGAGAAGCAATTACTTTGCAAAGACGGCTCGCGCGTTTATGTGGAGTTGCGCTCGATTATGGCGCGGGACGCCGACGGGAGACCGCGCGCCTACTGGGGCGTGACGCGGGACGTCACCGCCAAGAAGCGTCGCGAACGATACGACGCGATCCGCAACAAATTGACGCGGGCGCTCGCCGCCGCCGAGGAGTCGGGCGACGCGTTCGACGCGATCGTCGAGCGAGCCGTCGAGTTCGACGGCGTCGTCGGCGCGCTTGCCTACCGGTACGACGAGCGATCGAGACGATTCCGTCTTGAGGCGAAGGCGGGCTTGAAAGAATCTACCGCCGAAGCCGGCGCCTTTCTCGACGAGGAGTTTCCTCCAAGCGAGGCGAGCGACCTTCCGCTCGAAGAGTTCCCGCGCGAGGTTCGGTTGGAGCTTATTCGCGAGGGCGTCCGACGCGTTCGCTGCATACCCTTCTACGTCGCCGAGCGGCTCGACGCCTTTATCGCGCTCGGTCTTACGAACGACGCGCTTTCCTCGGAAGCGAGCGACACCCTCGCGGAAATCGAGGCGCCAATTTCCGACGCGCAACGCCGACTGAGCGAAGCCGAAACGTTGCGCGACGTGAAGCGTCGCTTCGACATCGCCTCGGACGTCGGCGGCGTGGTTGTGTGGGAGTTTGTGTACGGCCGCGGCGAACTCTACGTCACCGACAATCTTATCCGCTCGCTCGGCTACGACGCGGAGCGGACGCCGATTAGCTGGGACTCGGTGGCGGCGATGGCGCACCCCGAAGATCTTGACGCCGCGCTGAAACATATGAAGGAGGAGCTAAAAGCCGACAAGCCGTTCTTCGAGCGAGAGGTGCGGCTGAAAGCGCGCGACGGCGGCTTTCGGTGGTACCTCGCCCGAGGCGCCGCGGTCAAGGATCGACTCGGCGCGTTCTATTCCTCTTACGGCGCCGCGGTGGACGTCACCGAGCTCAAGCGCGCCAAATCCGCGCTTGCCCTGAGCGAACGCCACTTCCGCTCCTTCCTCGACGTCTTCCCCGATCGGATGTTCCGAATCTCTCGCGACGGCGTCTATCTCGACGCCTTCTCGCAAGCGAACGATTTCCCCATCCCCCTCGAAGAAATCGTCGGGCGGAACATTAACGAAGTGATCCCCGAATCACGGCGCCAACACTTCCTAACGCTCGTGCGCGACGTAATCGACGACGGTAAGCTACGCACGATCGAATACGAAATGCCGGAGTTCGAGCCGGGGGCGTTTGAGGCGCGGCTGGGGCGGGTCAACGAGAACGAGTGCCTCGTGCTTGTGCGCGAAATTACGCAACGCGTCGAAATCGAGCGGGCGTTGAAGCGCGGCGAGGAGCGCGCGAGAATCGTCTCCGAGCTTATTTCGGATTTCATCTACGCGTTTCGATTAGACGAAACCGGCGAGCCGATATTGGAGTGGAAGACGGGATCGTTCGAGAACATCATCGGCGAAGTTCCCGACGGTAAGCGAAAATATTCGGATTTCGAGCGGTGGTTGGCGCCCGGGCAAGAGGAGAAGCTCCGCGCAAGACGCGAGCGGTTGGCGCGCGGCGAAACCGCATCCGACGAGTTCGAGGTGATCGCCTCCGACGGAGAGCGAAAGACGGTCGTATTCTATTCCTCGCCGACGATCGACGCGGATACGGGCGAGACGACGGGCTTCGTCGGCGCGGCGCAGGATATTACGAAACTCCGCGCGACCGAGCGGGAGCTGCGGGAAAGCGAGCGGAAATTCATCGACGCGATGAAGATCGCCGGCAGAGTCGTGTACGAATACGACTTCGCAAACGACCGCACCGAATACGGCGGCGCCGTCTATCAATATTTGGAGCGCGCGCCGGGGCAAGCGCCGCCCGTGACGAGAGAAGACATATTGAAAGCGCTCCATCCCGACGACGCGGAAGGGTTTACGCGAACGGGCGAGAAAATTTTCGCGGGGGAGAATCGCTTCGACCTTACGTATCGCATTCGACGCGCCGACGGTTACTACGCTCGCGTCCGCGACGTCGCCACCGTCTTACGCGACGACGCCGGAGAGCCGGCGAAGCTCTTCGGCGTCGTGGACGTTCTCGACGAAAAGATCGAGGGGTAACTCGCCGCTATTTGACCAGCAGCATCTTAATCGTTTGTCGGAAGCTCGCGCCGCCGGATAACGGACGCGCCTCGAGCGTGGCGAAATAGACGCCGCTCGCCATACCGCTTCCGTCGAATCTCGCGAGTCGCGTTCCCGCGTCGAGCGTTTCGTCGATCGGCAGCGCGACGCGTTCGCCGAGCGCGTTGTGGATCGCCAATCGGACGCGGCTCTTCGTCGGCAGGTCGAACGAGATCGTCGTCGCGGGGTTGAACGGATTCGGATAATTCGCTCGTAGCGTAAACGATCTCGGCGCGTCGTCGGTTTGGACGGCGAGGGGTTCGTAACCGACGTCGTAGGCGCCGATGTTGACGCCGCCCTCGCCCGCGCCGACGAGCGGGGAGCCCGAGGTTAAACGATAATCGCCCGACGCGGCGTCGAAAAACGCGGGATCGACGTCCCTATTGTTCGCGCCGTAAGTAAGCGTTACCGCGCCGCCGCTCGGCAACGAGGACTCGCCGCCGAAGACGTCGCAGTAGTCGTAATCCAAGACGCTCGGCATCGCGAGCGTTCCCGTCAACTCTTCGCCTCCGTTCCAAAAAATGGAGTTGCGCGCGGTAACCTGCGCTCCGAGTAGCGAGGCGACGCCGTCGCCGGAGGTTGTCGCGTCGTTGTTCGCGATAGTGACGCGCTCGAACGACGCGGAGGCGTTGAGCAGATACGCGCCGCCGCCTTCGTTCGCGAAATTATCCACGAGCGCGGTCCGCGTTAAATCAATCCTCGTTCCGCTACTGACAAACAAGCCGCCGCCGCGCCCCGCGGTCGAGTTGTCCGAGAAGCGACACCCGAGCGTCGTTAGCGAGGCGTCGCCGTCAACGTACGCGCCTCCGCCGTCGGTTCCGGCGACGCAACGGGAAATCGAGACGTCAATTAACTCGAGATCGCTTTCGACCAGGTAAACGCCTCCGCCGTTGCCCGACGCTTGGCACGAGTCGATCCGTAAGTGCGCGAGGGTGGGCGAGGCGCCGGAAACGATCACGCCGCCGCCGGCGCCGTCGATCGCGCCCGCGCGAAGAGTGAATCCGATAAGACCCGCCGATGAATCCTCGTTGGCGACGAACTTCGCCGCGCGCGATTCGCCGCCCGCGTCGATAATCGTGTTCCAAATCTTCGAGGTGTCGGCGTCGAAAACGAATTCGGAGACGACGAGCACGTTCTTGCCGGCGTAGTCGAGTCCCTCTTCATAGAGTCCGGGCGACACGACGACGGTGTCCTCGAGTCCCGCGAAATCCATCGCGTATTGAATCGAAGCGAACGGGTACTCGTCGGTTCCGTTGCCCGTCGCGTCGGATCCCGACTTTCGGACGAACCACTTCGGTCCGCGATAGACGGGGGCGCGTCCTCGGATTCGGGCGCCCATATCCACGCCGTCCACACCCGCGCCTTTGGCGGGCGAGCCGGATTGAAGCGCGTAATCGCCCGAGGCGGGATCGACGAAGAGGGGGTCGTCGGAGATGTTGTTCGAGCCGTAGGTAAGCGTCGCGCCGTTTGCCGCCACGCCGCTCTCGCCGTTTTCGACGCACGAGTAGTCGAGTACTATCGACGAACCCGAGGCGTCGCTTAAGCTTTCGACGGCGCGGGGCGCGTTGTTCCACAAGATCGAGCTATGGAGATCGAGCGTCGAGCCGCCTTCGAGATAGACGCCGCCGCCTTGGGTCGCGCCGTTGTCGGCGAGGGTGACGTTCGCGCCCGTCGCGGTCGCGCCGTTTACGAGAACGACGCCGCCTCCCGCGCCCGTCGTCTCGGCGTTGTTCTTCACGATCAGCGCGTCGCGGAGGAAGAGGGAGGAGTTATCCGCCGAGACGCCGAAGTTCCGATTGCCGGAGACGACGCAGTTGACGAGCGCCGCCTTCGATCCCGTCACGGTCGCGCCGCCGTCGCCGTCCGTCAGCGAAAGCCCTTTGATCGTAACCGAGTCGGTCGTAACGCCGGAAACGGCGATCGCCGCGCCGACGGCCGAGTCGGACTTGACGACGGTGTGTTCGGGTCCGAAGTGGGAGACGATGGTAATCGGGTCGCCGGAGATCGAGACGTTCTCCTCGTATTCGCCCGCCTCGAGTATCACGACGCCGCCCGTCGTCGAGGCGTCGATCGCCTCTTGGATGTGATTGAACGGCTCGTCGCGCGTTCCCGTTTCCGCACCCGCGTGGGTCGGATCGACGAAGAGAACTTTCGAGACCGTCGAGCCGGTTCCTTGTTCGAGCGCGACGTATTGATCGACGGCGGGGACGTCGAAATACTCGCGGGAGCCGTCGAGCCACTTCACTTCGATCTGTAGGATTTCCTCGCGGGCGCCCAGTCCGAAGTGGAGCGTCTGCATATGCATCGCGAGATCGGAATGGGAGGATTCCACCTGCTTAACGCCGCTCCACGAGCCGTCGGGGAAGTAGATTTGCGCGACGGAGCCGAGCGCCGTTTTCCCGACCGTTGTTCCGTTGCCGACGAGTTCGACGCCGAGCCAATGTCGATCCGGCGCGTTCAAGTCGTTCCGAAAAAGAAAGACGCCGCGCGCGCCCGTTTGGGTGGAATAGAAGGCGACGTCCATATCGCCGTCTTGGTCGTAGTCGCCCGCGGAGACGCCTTGGTTATAGCGAAATTCCGCGGACTGATCGAAGCCCATCGCGGCGGTGACGTCGGTGAAATGGCCGAGATTTTCGGGACCGTCGTTCCGGAAGAGGTACGAGACACGGTCGTCGTACCACTGGGTTCCGAAGAGGTCGAGGTCGCCGTCGTTGTCGTAGTCCACCCACGAGGCGTTATGCCACTGCATCTCGGGTCCGGAGGTGATGAGCCCCGCCATGAGCGTGACGTTACTGAAGGTGCCGTCGCCGTTGTTCCTGTGGAGCGAGAGCCAGCCGTGGATGTTGCCGATCGCGAGATCGAAATCGCCGTCGTTGTCGTAGTCGCCGAAGGCGGCGCCGCTCGCCAAGCCGACGCCGTATCTGCCGTGCGGTTCTATGGCGACGCCGGCGGGTTGCGCGACGTCTTGAAAATATCCCGCGCCGTCGTTTTGCCAGAGCAAGTTCAGCCAGGTTTCGCCGCCGATGCCGTACACGGGGGCGAAGATATCCATATCGCCGTCGTTGTCGTAGTCGCACGCGTTGGTGCCGCGCGTGGGTCTGCGATAATCGCCGATTTCGAGTTGCGGGATTCGGGACGGGGTTACGTCGGTCCACTCGCCCGCCGAGTCGAGCTTCATTAGGCGATCCTTACCGATGGCGTACGGATCCCACGAGCCGATCATCCCCAAGTAGCACTCGTAAACGCCGTCCCCCTCCACGTCCACGAACGTCGGCTGCCCGCCGAAGACGTTCGGTTCGTGATGGTGGATCGTGTCCACCGTGTGCCGGTAGTCCGGCGCGCCTTGGTTTTCGCAATAGTAGGTCATGTAGCCGTAGTAGGGCGTGAGGACGTAGTCGAGGTCGCCGTCGTCGCCGATGTCGGCGAAGGTGGCGCGGTAGAGTTTCCGCGACTTGGTGATGAGCGTATCGTCGGGCGAGTAATCCATCTTCTCGAACGTGCCGTCGCCTTGGTTGAGGTAGAAGTAGTACGGCGAGATGAACAAGTCCGGCAACCCGTCGGAGTTGATGTCGGGCCAGGCGGTCATCTCGCATCCGGAGAATGTGGACGGCGAGACGCCCAGCGCGGCTTCGGTGACGTCGGTGAATTGTGCGCGCGTTTCGGATACCGTTAACATAACGAGCGCCGTAAAAAGTATGGATCGCCCAAAGCTCATAGTATGCTCCCTTATCGAGTTATGAAAAATCGTCGGAAAATACCCAAATCCCCCTACGATAGCAACACTATATATAATAGATAGAAACTCGCGGCTATCCCGCGTGGTTGCGGATAACGCCGTGCACGAATTCGGCGACGCGCTCCTCGATCGAGGCGCTCCGCCGCTTGAACTTATCCGGCACCCGCTTGCCGACGGCGACTCGTTCGGCGAGCGCCACGGCCGAGGATTTCATCTTCCCCGCGCGGCTTTCGCCGTCGTCCACTCCGTAGCTCGCCGAGGCGCCCCGCCGCCACGCGAAGGATTTCTGCGCGTTGTCGAGGTCGTAAGTCAGCTCGAACGAATGAATCTCGCGATCCTCGCTCTCCCAAATGATAAGATCGAAGTAGTCGTCGAGGAACCAACGGCGTCGGTAGCCGTCGTCTTCCTGCGCCACGTGGTTGATCTCGCGTAGCATAGTTCGTCGTCGTTGGGTGAGGAACGCCGAAGTCTCCGATAAGATAACAAATCCGCGACGGGTTTGTGTGACCTATATCATAGATTTGTTTATCTTGCGGACGAACCCTCGGCTTTTCACTGCCGAAAGAAGTTACTAATTTCGATCAATAGATTCCACAACGTTCAAGTAAACCGCCAATTTCATCCCTCGGTTGCAAACGAAAGGTCTCGCTATGCGTCACACTCTTTTCCGGGTGGCGGCGGCGACGCTCGTCGTCGCGTCGTGCCTATGGGCTCAAGAAAACGAGCCCGCCCTCGGCGGCTTAAAGTTCCGGAGCATCGGTCCCGCGCTCACGTCGGGCAGAATCTCCGACTTCGCCGTCAACCCGAACAACCATTCCGAATACTATGTCGCCGTCGCGTCGGGCGGCGTCTGGAAAACCACCAACGCCGGCACGACGTTCGAGCCGATCTTCGACGACCAAGGGAGCTACTCGATCGGCTGCGTCTCGCTGGATCCGAACAACGCGAACGTTGTATGGGTCGGGACGGGCGAGAACAACAACCAGCGCAGCGTCGGATACGGCGACGGCGTCTATCGCTCGACCGACGGCGGGAAGTCGTGGAAGAACGTCGGTCTCGAAAACTCCGAACACATCGCGAAGATTATCGTCCACCCCGAGGACGGGCGCGTCGTTTACGTCGCCGCGCAAGGTCCCCTCTGGAGCGCGGGCGGCGAGCGGGGCGTCTATAAGACGACCGACTTTGGCGAGACGTGGGAAGCCGTTCTCTCGATTAGCGAGCACACGGGCGTCACGGATCTCGAGATGGATCCGCGCGACCCCGACGTTCTCTACGCCGCGGCGCACCAACGTCGTCGTCGTCAGTGGACGCTCGTAGCGGGCGGTCCGGAATCCGCGCTCTATAAAACGACCGACGGCGGGGCGACGTGGGAGAAATCCCAAAGTGGTTTGCCGAGCGTCGATATCGGGCGGATCGGTTTGGCGCTCTCCCCCGCCGATCCCGACGTGATCTACGCCATCGTCGAGGCGGCGCTCGATAAAGGCGGGTTCTTCCGATCCACCAACCGAGGCGCGAGCTGGGAGAAACGGAGCGGCTACGTCTCCGGCAGTCCGCAATACTACCAAGAAATTTACGCCGACTTGTGGGACGTCGATCGCGTCTATTCGATGGACACGCGCGCGATGGTCACCGACGACGGCGGCGCGACGTTCCGCCGACTCGGACAGAAACATCGCCACGTGGACGACCACGCTTTTTGGATGGACCCGACCGATCCGAACCACTACCTGGTCGGCGGCGACGGCGGGATCTACGAATCGTGGGACCGAGGCGAGAACTGGAACTTCAAGCGGAACCTCCCCGTCACGCAGTTCTATCGGATTTCCGTGAGCTACGAGAAGCCGTTCTACTATGTGTACGGCGGCACGCAGGATAACTACTCCCTCGGCGCGCCCTCGCAAACGCTCGCCGTCTCGGGCGTCGTCAACGCGGACTGGTTCGTCACCAACGGCGGCGACGGCTTCGAGTCGCAAGTCGATCCCGAGAACCCCGACATCATCTACGCGCAAAGCCAGCACGCCGGGCTCGTCCGCTACGACCGCGAGACGGGCGAGGCGAAGTTCATCAAGCCGCTCGAACGACCGGGCGAAGACCCGCTGAACTGGAATTGGGACTCGCCCCTGTTGATCAGTCCGCACAAAGCCGAGCGACTTTACTATGCCGCGAACAAAGTCTTCGTCAGCGAGGATCGCGGCGATTCGTGGACGCCGATTAGCGGCGACTTGACGCGGATGATCGATCGCGACAAGCTCGAGGTGATGGGGCGCGTGTGGGAGCCGGACGCGGTCTTCAAACATCTCGGCACCACCATCTGGGGCACGCTGATTTCGTTGGACGAGTCGCCCTTGGTCGAAGGACTCCTCTACGTCGGCGCCGACGACGGAAACATGAGCGTCTCGCGAGACGGCGGCGCGACGTGGCAAAGCTCGGCGTCGTTCCCCGGCGTTCCCGATATGACGCCCGTCCGGGCGCTCGTCGCCTCGCGGCACGACCCCGACGTCGTGTACGCCGCGTTCGACAATCACAAGGCGGGCGACTTTTCGCCCTACCTCCTCAAGAGCGGCGACCGGGGCGCGAGCTGGACGTCGATCGTCGGGAACCTGCCGGATAAAGGGACGATCTACGCCGTCCGCGAGGACCACGTCGATCCCGACCTCCTCTTTGTCGGCACGGAGTTCGGCGTATGGTTCACGACCGACGGGGGCGCCAAGTGGCGCGAGCTCGGCGCCGGCTTGCCGACGATCGCCGTGTACGATCTTGAAATCCAACGCGAGGAAAACGACCTCGTCCTCGGCACGTTCGGTCGCGGCGTTTACATCCTCGACGATTACTCCCCCCTCCGCGAGATCGGAGACGGCGCGCTCGTGGCGACGGACGCGCATCTGTTCGAGGCGGCCGACGCGTTGAAGTATATCCCTTCCCGACCCGTCGGCTATTCCGCCAAGCAATACCAAGGCGAATCGTACTTCACGACGGAGAACCCGCCCGTCGGCGCGGTCTTCACGTACTACCTCGACGAGTCGATCAAAACGCTCGAAGAGCGGCGCCACGAGCGGGAGAAGAAAGCGCGCGAGAACGGGCAAACCGCCGACGTCGCCGACGTCGAGGAGTTGCGCGAGGAGGCGCGCGAGGAGACGCCCTACCTCGTCTTCGAGATCGCCGACGCGACGGGCGCGCCCGTCCGAACGATTACCGCCAAGGCGAACGCGGGCGTCAACCGCGTCGTGTGGGATCTTCGTTATCCCGCGAAAACCCCCGTTAAACTTGGCGGCGGCGAGTTCGATCCGTTCGTCGAGCAAGAGCGCGGCATGCTCGTTCCCGAAAACGAATACACCGTAACGATGGGGCGCTCGATCGACGGCTCGTTCGAGACGCTTTCCGAGCCGAAACCATTCACGGTCTATTCGCTCGGAACGTCGGCGCTCGAACCCGTCGCGCGCGAGGAGACCGACAAGTTCCGTCGGGACTATGAGACGTTGCGGATGAAAGTGGCGGGCGCGCAAGAGACGCTCGCCAATCTCCAAACGCGCGTCGAGAGCGCCCGACAAGCGCTCCTCGAAACGCCCGCCGCCGACGAGGCGTTGAAGGCGGACGTCCTCGCGCTCGACGACCGACTCTACGAGTTGGACGTAACGCTCAACGGCGACGCGCTGAAACGGAAGCGCGCCCGCCCGACGAACCAATCGATCGCCGACAGGGTCGGATACATCGGGTGGTCGGAGTGGAACTCGACCTACGGACCGACCGAGCACGAGCGACAAGTCCTCGCCGACGCCGAGCGGCAACTCGAAACTCTCGTCGCCGATATGACCTCGATTATGAACGGCGAGCTGAAGTCGATCGAGTCAAAGCTCGTGGAGCTGGACGCGCCGTGGACGCCCGGTCGAACCGAGCAGTTTAAGTAAGCCGACGACGGAACCGAATTCCGCAAAGCGCCTCCGCCCCGGGGGCGCTTTTTTATGTCGCGTAAATTCGACGTACCTTATCCGCAAAACGACTCGAGAGAAACAAAAGGAGCGGCAAATGAAATACCGAAAATTTGGGAAGACTGAGTTGACCGTAAGCGAAGTCGGTTTCGGCGCGTGGGGAATCGGCGGCGACGCGAAGGCGGGCGAAGTGGCGATTGGATGGGGTGAGACGGACGACGAGGTCTCGAAAGCCGCGCTGCTCAAGGCGTTCGACCAAGGCGTCACGTTTTACGACACCGCGGACTTCTACGGGCTTGGTCATTCCGAAGAGTTGATCGGCGAAACGTTCGGCGACCGCGACGACGTCGTGATCGCGACGAAGGTGGGGCACGTGGTCGAGAACGGCGGACCCGCGCTCGACTACTCGAAGGCGCACGTGATCGAGGGATGCGAGGCGTCGCTGAAACGCTTGCGGCGCGAGGCGATCGACTACTACCAGCTCCACTCGGCGCGGCTCGAACACCTTCGCGAGGGGGGATGCGTCGAGGCGATGGAGGAGCTAAAGGCGCAAGGGAAAATCCGACACTGGGGAATCTCGCTCAACACGTTTAACCCGTTTCCCGAGGCGGACTATTTTTTCGACAACGAGATCGGCGAAGGATTCCAGATCGTCCTGAACGTGATCAACCAGCGCGCGTTGACGTTGATCGAGGAGGCGGGGAAGCGCGGCTACGGCGTTATCGCGCGGATGCCGCTCCAGTTCGGATTGTTGACCGGCAAGTTCGACGAGGATTCGACGTTCGCCGAGACCGACCATCGTCGCGGTCGGCTCCCGCGCCCTATCTTAAAGATGTCGCTCGACGCGCTCGAGGAAGTGTGGAAAATCGCCGAACCGTACGGAATCCCGAAGACATCATTCGCGCTAAGCTTCATCCTCAACTCGTCCGGCGTCTCGACCGTCATTCCGGGCATCAAAACGCCCGAGCAGGCGGTCGCCAACACGACCGACCTCGTCGAACTGAAGAAGGACGACTACGAGGCGCTGAAAGAGTTGTGGCGGACGAAGCTCGTCAACCTTCTCAACGAAATGGAAAAGCGGGGATAGCGCTCCCCGCTTCTCCTTGGCAATCGCGGCGTTCGGCGGATTAGTCGAACGTAAGACGCGCGCCCGCGTAGATCGTGCGCCCGACGAGCGGGCCCCAAATTTGCGACGCGTCGAAGTGGGGACCGAACGGATCGTCCGCGGCGACGATCGGGTTTTCTTGACGGAAGTCGGTCAGGTTCTCGCCGCCGACGTACACCTCGACAACGTCGAACTTCTTCGAGACTTGCGCGTTGATCGAGACGAAGGCGGGGAACTCCTCGTCGCGTCGATACTCGACGGGCAAGCCCTCGTTCTCGGGTAGCCGACCCTCGCCGTTTAGTTGCGACGTGAAGTCGAATTGCCATCCGCTCAGCGTCCAATACGAAAGCGTGAACAATCCTTTATAGCGGCTTTGGAGCGGCGCCTCGCGGAGCGTTCCGTCGATCGTCGTTTTGACGTCGATTACGCGGTAGGCGAGCGTCGCGTCGAGCCGTCGGAGGGGTTCGGTCGAGAACTCGACTTGCGCGTTGTTCGCGTAGCTCTCCCCCCGTAAGTTGTAGAGTCGGATTTGATACACGTCGGCGTCGCGATCGACGACGATTTGGTTTTGGAAGTCGGTCCGATAATACTCGACGGCGAACGAGGAGGGCTTACCGTCGATCTCGAACTCGACGAGCAGGTTGGCGCCGTAGTTCCACGCCTCCTCGACGTCGAGTTCCTCCATCCTCATCACCTCGCGGGAGGAGGCGAGAATCGCCGTGTTCTCCGCGAGGGGCGTCGCCGTCCGATACCCCTTGCCCGCCGAGCCGCGCAGCGTAACGTGTTCGGTTACGTGATACTTCGCGTGAAGCCGAGGCGTGAGAAGGGTTCCGTAGAGATTGTGGAAATCCGCGCGGGCGCCCAAGACGAACGTCAGCGTTTCGATCGGGGAGACGGTGTATTGCGCGAAGACGCCGGGAACGATTTCATCGCGATTCATCGTCGAGTCGTTCCATACGCGCTCGAGGTCGTCGTAGAGAACGCTCGCGCCGAAATTGAGTTTGTCCTCGTCGTTCGTCCGGCGCTCGTAAATCATGTTGCCGTAGAAGGTCGCTTGGTCGGCGTCGTAGTCGTTCCTTCCGAAGAACGAACGCGTCTCGTGCGCGTCGAACGCCGCTTGGAATCCGAGCGAGGAGGGTCTCTCCGTGTCGAACAAGAACCCGAGTTTGGCGAACGTCTCGTAGCGGTTGGTTTCGATCTCGACGCCGTACTCGTTTAGGCGTTCTCGCGGCGTTCCGAAATCGAAATCGGCGCTTCCGCCGCGTCGCGTTTCGCCCAACGCTTTAACGCCGATCTGCGACTCGAGCGCGCCCGGCTCCGAATAACGCCAGCGGTGAAAGACGTTGTATTGCGCGGTCGCGGGCATATCGACGAAGCGATCGTCGTTTTGATCGAGCGAGCCGTTGAAATACTCCCCGTGGAAAAAGGTCATCGTGCTCGTGCGCTCGTCGATCCGTTGCGCCGCGTAAGCGTTCGCGTCGGTTTTGGCGAAGCCGTTGCCGTAGAAGTTTACGTAGAGCGGTTCGGCGGCGTCGGGCTTGCGATACTCGACGTTGATGGTTCCCGCGATCGACTCGTAGCCGTTGACGACCGAACCCGCGCCTTTGGAGATTTGGATCGACTCCATCCACGGACCGGGCACGTAGCTCAACCCGAACGGCGATGCGAGACCGCGCATCGCGGGGATGTTCTCGTTCATCATTTGCGTGTAGCGCCCCGCCAATCCGAGCAAACGGATTTGCTTGGCGCCCGTCACGGCGTCGGCGTAGGCGACGTCCACCGAGGCGTTCGTCTCGAAGCTCTCGCTTAAGTTGCAACACGCGGCTTTCGTGAATTCGCTCGACGTGAGCGTCTCCGTGTAAATAGCGTCGGGCGAAACGTAGCGCCCGCGCCGCTTGCTCGTCACCACAACCTCCTCGAGCTCGCGGTTGATCGAGAGCGTCACGGAGATCGTGTCGTCGTCGTGTCCGACGTGAACGGTGTCCGGCTTGTAGCCGATGTAGCTGACGACGAGCATGTGGGCGTGTTCGGCGCGGGGCAGCTCGAAGTGCCCCGCCGTGTCGGTCGCGTCGCCCGTCGTCGTGTTCATCCAATAAACGTTCGCGCCCTCGAGCGGATGCGCGTGTTCGTCGTCATGACTTTCGTAAACGTAGCCGCTCAAGTTCTGCGCCTTCGCGACGGCGAACGCCGTAAGGGCGGCAAGCGCGATGTTCAAAATCGTTCGCATAGTATCCTCCCGTCTAAGACGGTTGCTTGTGGTAATTGATTAGGAAACGAGCCAAGCGGCGCTCGACTCGCGGGATCGTCGTTAGGCGATTTCGGGAGGAATCTTAAGGGCGTGCGTGAAGATGAGAAACTCTTTGCCGCGGATCCGAGGCGGCGCGCGATCGGCGGCGCGGCAATCCGAGGGACGATCGTCGTCGATTTCGGAAACGACGACGACGGCGAATAACGGATCGAGGACGACGCTCGGTTTCGGCGCCTCGTCTTTCACGAACGGCTCGAGCGCGATGGAGACAAACTCGTTCGCGCAACACGCCGGCCCGCCGATCGTAACTTCGTCGTCGGTATGCGTCGTCGAGCAGGCGCCCTCCGCGCAACCGTGATCGGCGCGGCTCTCGCTATGCTCGCACATGCAGTCGTCCGAGGAGAAAAACGCCGCCGTTCTCGCGCCATGACGTTCGCAATAATGCTTCACCAGCGTCGAGCCGTTAAGCGCGAGCATGAGGGCGACGAGCGCCGTCGCCGCTATATGTAATCCGCCGAGTTTCATTATCGTAATATTATCAACAAACAAAATTCCGCGCAAGTTCCGCGAGCGTTAGCGTCGTTTCGTTTCAAGGATAACGTCGAGCAACTCGGCGGCGATTTTCCGACGGTCGAAATTCTCGCGCACGAACCGCTCGCCGTTCTCGCCCAAGCGCCGCCGTCGTTCGGGGTCGGCTTTGAGCGCCGCGACGGCGCGCGCCAACTCGTCGGCGTTCTCCGGCTCGAAGTTGACGGCGCACTCGGCGCGGTCGAGGATCTCGCGCGACTCCCCCTTCACGCCCATCAGAATCGGTTTGCGCATAATCATACCCTCGAACATTTTCGACGGGACGACGGTGAGGAAGAGGGGGACGTTCTTCAGGTGCACGACGAACGCGTCCAACGCCTTGATAATCGCGGGTATTTCCTTCTTCGGTTGGATGGGGAAGACGCGAATATTATCGAGCCCCCGCTCCTCGATCTCTCGCTCGACGTTCGCGCGATCGGCGCCGCCCCCGACGACGACGTAACGGATCTCGGGATCCTCGGCGCGAGCCGCGGCTTCGACGAGAGTCGAGACCGAATGCGCCATGCCGATCGTGCCGATATAACCCGCCGTGAAGCCCCCCGCTATCCATGCGCGCAACGCCTCGTCGGAGATCTCGGCGCCCGTCGCGAACGAATCGGGATAGACGCCGTTGTAGAAAATCCGAATCTTCTCCTCGTCGAATCCTCCCGCCGCGATCTTCTCCTTGAACGAGCGCGTAACCACCACGATCCGATCCGCCGCCTTATAGAGCCGCCGCTCCATCCCCTCCAACAGTCGCACGATCCGCTTGTTCGTGATCGCGCCGACGTGGACGATCGACTCGGGCCAAAGGTCGCGGATCTCCAAAACGAACGGTTTGCGGCGGAGCTTCGCGGCGTACTTCCCCGCCAATCCGCAAAAGAACTGGGGCGAGGTGGCGACGAGGACGTCGAACTTCACGCGGGAGAAGACGACGTAGAGCGTCGCCATTATCATATAGAAAACGTAATTGAACGTGCGGAGGAGGAAACCCTCGTTCGGGGTGACGAACGTGAGGACGCGCACGACGCGGACGCCGTCGATCGTCTCTTCTTGAAGGAGTCGATTACGATAGCCCGGAAACGTCTTCCCCTCGGGGTGGTTCGGAACGTTGGTGACGACCGTTACCTCCGCGCGATCCCGCCATTGCTTGGCGTGCTCGTAGGTGCGATTCGCGGGCGCGTTGACTTCCGGCGGGAAGTAGTGGGTTAGGAAAAGAACGCGCGGTTTGCTCTCGGCGTCGGACGTCGTCATCGGTCTCGCGTTTGGTTGAGGGAATCGAAAACGTGCGGAAGAAAAGTAACGGACGCCGCGCGGAAAACAAAACCGCGGGCGTTGCGTCGCGCGACGATAATTTCTTAACTTTGTCGCCACACTAAACTCGCGAGACTATGAAAAACGTTATAGCGCTTCTCGTCCTCTTCGCCGCGCCGGCGTTCGCGCAATTGGATTTGCCGCCGAGCGATCAGCCCGTCGAAGACCAACTATATATATTGTATGAAAACGACGTCGAGCTTCGTCGGCGCTTTGATTCGTTGCAGGCGCGTTCCATCGCCGAGCGGCGGGAGTTGTCGGCGGAGGTGATCGCCGCGCGCGACCGCTTCGAGCGGACGGCCGAAGGGTTCCGAGGCAGCCAGATTTGGTTTGGGATTTTCATCATCGTCGGATTGGTCGGGCTCTACTTCCTCCTCTTCTGGAACGTGAAGAACGAGATCACGACGGTGACCGAGAAGATACAGGCGCTCGAGAAGAATGTGGCGAACGTCGCCTCGAACAACATTCACGCGCTCGAGGCGATCACGGAAATCGCCAAGAAGGAAGTCGTCGTCTTCACCGCGTTGAAGGAGCTGGCGAAGGACGACGAGCGGTTGCGGAAGATCATCCACGCGTCTCCCGAAGACGACGAAGAAGAAGCGTAGCCGCGCGTTCTCCGCTCAGCGCCGCGCCCTCGATCGTCGCGGGGATCCCCGTGTCGATCCAATCGCCCGCGAGGAAGACGTTGCCGAGACGCGTTTCCGTCGGCGGACGTTTCGCGAGCGTCTCCGCGTCGGGGGAAAACGTCGCCCGCCGATCCTTGATTATCCGATAGCCCTTCACCGCCTCGGGGTCGGCGCCGAACGCCCGTCGCAATTCCTCCAATTGCGCCGTCGCTATTTCATCCGCGTCGGCGTCCGCCAAATCGTTCGCGTCGCTCGTCGTCGTCGCCAATCCGTCGGGGCGTCGGAACGCCCACTGCGTTCGCGCGCCGAACGCTCCGAAGAACGGCTCCTCGAACGGCGCCCCGCCGAAATCGTAGTAGCCCGAGACGATCGTCGAATACCGAAGCTCGGGAACCACGGCGCCGAGCGCTCGTTCCGCCTCCTCCACGTTCGCCAACGCGTGCGCGGGAACGGCGAGGATAATCGAATCCGCTAAACGCATTGTTCCGCGCGCCGTTTCCACGCCAACCGCCCGATTTCCCTCGAATAGCAGGCGCGTAACGCGTTCGTTCGTCTCGACCGTTCCGCCTCGTTCGGCGAGGAAGCGCCGCGTCGGTTCGCAATAGAGCGTCTCGAACGGAACGCGCGGTAGGACGATCGTCGCGGCGCGGGAACCGCCGAGGAAGATTTTCTTCAAGGCGGGGGCGAGCGCGGAAGCGTCGGCGGCGTCGAGCGAGCGATTGAGCGCCGCCAATCCAAGCGGTTCCCACAACGCTTCGATCGCGCGCGGCGTTTGTCTCGCGCCACGCAACCAACCGAGCGCCGAGAGTCCTCGGAGTCGGTCGGCGTCGAGGAAGGGGAGGCGAGCGGCGAGAGAGAGAATCCGTCGGCGGTCGCGGGCGCCGAGCGCGGTGAAACGCCGGAGTCCGAAGAAAAGATCGAGCGGATAGAAGGCGTTCGCGGCGGCGAGGAGATGGCGGCGTCCTTCGAGATCGGCGAAAGGAACGCGGAGTCGGTCGGGGCGCTCGACGAGATCCGACGCGCCAACGCGGTCCAGGAACGCGAGCGCGTTTTCGTAGCAACCCATAAGAACGTGGGGACCGTCGTCTCGAAATCCGTTCCCGTGTCGGTGGGAGGCGGCGCGTCCGCCCAAGCG
>WJMR01000248.1 GCA_014727845.1 Ignavibacteriales bacterium | reverse complement strand
GGTTAAGAGATTGAGACCGCGTCGCGCCTCTTTTCAGCCCCCTGTTAAGGGGGCGGCGTAGCCCCGACGAAGGAGGGGCGAAGCGGGGCCCCGACGGGTCGGGATTCACTCGCTACGCTCGTTCAGTTCCTTTTGCCGAAGGCGGTGTCCCGACTTGCCGGAACCCGCTCGCTACGCCACTCGCTTTGCTCGCAACCCCCTGGCTCCTGGTGGTCGGCGACCCCCTTAACAGGGGGTTAAGAGATTGAGACCGCGTCGCGCCTCTTTTCAGCCCCCTGTTAAGGGGGCGGCGTAGCCCCGACGAAGGAGGGGCGAAGCGGGTGTTTTCTTTTGTGGCGGCGAGCGTAGCGAGCGGGGGTTGCTCTTTTACGTCGCGCGGTCGCGAAGCCGCACTCGAGCGCGTACCGCAAGCCATTGCGGGAATCCCCTACCCCTTAAAACCCGACGCTGAGCGTGAGCATGGGGGTGGAGAGTGGATTGGGCGAGGGGACGTCTTCATCGCCGGCGAGGCGGGCGCGCTTTTCGTTCGCGACGAGTTCCCCCGTCGCCCAGCCGATTGCCGCGCCTAAGATCACGTCGGAGAGCCAGTGCCAATTGTTGTAGATCCGCGCCGCGCCCACGAGCGCCGCTTGTCCGAACCAGACCGCCTTCCACCATCCTTCGTCCCGCTCGGCGGCGAGATACGCCCCGACGGCGAACGAGAACGTGGTGTGGCCGGAAGGGAACGAGCGATGCTCGAATCCGCCGTTGAACGGCTCGGCTTGGAACGGGTGATCGGCGACGAAGGGGCGGCGCCTGCCGACGGTGAATTTTACGGCTTGCGTCACCACGTCCGACCAGACGATCGTCTCGCCCATCCCCAACCCGAGCAAGCGCGTCTCGTCGTCTTCGGCGGCGAGACCGTAGGCGTAAATTCCCAGCGCGGCGGCGCCGAGCGCCTCGACGTAATACTTGTCGATCCAAAAGACGTAATCGAGCGCGGGGGTTTGGTTGGATTGCGCGAAGTCGCGGACGGGAGCGTCGGCGAGGAACGCCGCGCCCGTGAGCGCGAGCGTTCCGCCGAAAACGGTCCAGTCGCGTTGATTGAATCGAGCCGGCGCCGTCGCCACGTCGAGCCCGACGGTGAAGAAGCGATCAAAATCGTTCGTTTGCCCGCGGAGCGAGGGGAGGAACGGCGGCAGGGCGAGCGTCGCCGAGAGGACGAGGAGCGCGCGCGTTCCGATCATACGAGCTACCCCATCTCGATGGCTTGGCGGACGAACCCGTCGGAAGCGTCGAGTCGGCGTTTCGCCTCTTCGTAATCGACGCCCGCGCGGATCATCACCAGCGCGCTCTTCACGTGGTAGTTCGCCTTATCGAGCCACTCTTCCGCCTCTTCGTAGCTTACGTCGGTGATCGTCATCACCACCTTTTTGGCGCGCTCCTTGAGCTTCAGATTCGTCATCTGCAGATCGATCATCATATTCTCGTACACCTTCCCGAGTCGAATCATCGAGGCGGTGGTGAGCATATTGAGAACGAGCTTTTGCGCCGTGCCGGATTTCATCCGCGTCGAGCCCATCACCACTTCCGGACCCACGTAAGGGCAGATGGCGACGTCCACGTGCTCGACGTTAAAATCTTTGCGCGGCGTGGCGGTAACGTAGAGCGTCGCGGCGCCGAGCTCTTTGGCGCGCTTCACCGCCCCGACGACGTAAGGGGTTCGCCGACTGGCGGCGATGCCGCAAACGACGTCCTTATCGGTTACGGCGGCATGATCGACGTCTCGGGCGCCGTACTCGGGGAAATCCTCCGCGCCTTCCTGCGCTCGGAACATAGCGGCTTTCCCGCCGGCGATGTAGCCGTCCACCATGCCGTAGGGCGCGCCGAACGTGGGCGGACACTCGGAGGCGTCCACCACGCCGAGCCGTCCGCTCGTCCCCGCGCCGAAATAGAGGAGCCGTCCGCCGCGCTTGAACGCCGCGACGATCTTCTCGACCGCTTCGGCGATATACGGCAACTCCTTCTCGACGGCGAGCGGAACGAGCTTGTCTTCCTCGTTGATGATCTTCAGAATATCGGGGATCGACTTCGCGTCGATTTCCATCGAGCGCGGGTTGCGCTGCTCGGTCGAGAGGGAAGAGATTTCGTTGAAAAACTCCTGCGCGTCGGGGCTCATTTTACGATTTCCAGCGAGACTAATTTTTTATCTTTTTCATTCTTCACGTTCGTCGGCTTATAGTGCAGATCGTACGTGGTGGCTTTCCGAACGTGGGGGGCGTATTTCAAGTTCATCTTCTGGAACTCTTCCGAGATGTCGCCGCCCTTCATCGCGAACAGGTGGGCGCGGTCTTTAGCGAGCGGAAGCGAGTAGCGCATCAGAATGATAAGCGGCGCGGTGGCGCGGCTGACGATAAGATCGAACTCGGCTTTGTGCGCTTCGATAAACTCGGGGCTCTCTACTCTGCCGCCGACGACCTCGACGTTGGCGAGCATCAGCTTATCGACGATCCGCTCGAGGGCGTCGGCTTTCTTTTGGGTGGAATCCACCAGCACGCCCCGCAGATCGGGTCTAACGATCGCAAGCGGCACGCCGGGCAATCCGCCGCCGCTGCCGATATCCAGAAACGTCGAGCTCTTCTCGGGCAAATACTTCGCGATGAACGCCGAGATGAACACGTGGTTCTCGACGATCTTCGCCACGTCGCGACGGGAGACGAGGTTGATTTTTTCGTTCTCTTTGACCAGCAACTCCGCGTACGCCGCCAATCGTTCGAGCGCCGGCTCGTCCGGCGAGAAGCCGTTCTCCCAATAGAATTCGCGTAGCTCCTTAAGATAGTCCTCTTGCGTCGCGGGCGATTTGGTTTTCGTTGTCGCCATAATGATCGTTGATTCTCGGTTTTTAAATATATGGATAGGTAAATTACGAAATTATTTTCTTAAATGTACCAATAATATGGAAATATCGGAAGGGGAAACGCCGGAGATGCGGGACGCTTGACCGAGCGAGCGGGGTTGGAAACGCTCGAGCTTCTCGCGCCCCTCGGTCGAGAGTGAGTTCAATCTTGAATAGTTTAAGCTCAAAGGGATGACGAGGTCTTCGTAACGCTCCATCCGCTCGACGGCTTCGCGCTGGCGGTGGATGTATCCCTCGTACTTTAGTTCAATTTCCGCTTGTCGGAGCGCTCGCGGATCTTCGAGTAGCGCTCGCGCGAGGGTGGCGTCGTCGGCTTGGAGGAGCGCGGCGAGAGGCGCCTTAGGTCGTCGGCAGAGCTTCGCGATCGTCTCGGGTTCCGAGATCGGATTCTCGCCAAACGCCGCAAGCGCTTCGTTGATCGCCGCCGGCTTGAGGCGAGCGCCGCGGCAGTGGGCGAGCCCCTCCGAGATCAGCGCGCGCGTCCGCTCGAGCGCGACGTGTTCCTCTTCCGAGATAAGACCGAAGCGCTTGGCGTAATCCGAGAGACGGAGGTCGGCGTTATCCTCGCGGAGGAGGAGCCGATGTTCCGCTCTGCCGGTGAACATCCGATACGGCTCGTCGGTGGATTTCGTCGCGAGATCGTCGATCAGCACGCCGATATACGCCTCGCTCCGTTTCACCGTAAACGGCGGTTCGCCGCGCATCCGCAACGCCGCGTTTATCCCCGCGACGACGCCCTGCGCCGCCGCCTCCTCGTATCCCGACGTGCCGTTGACTTGCCCGGCGAGGTAGAGTCCGCCGACGCGCTTGGCTTCGAGCGTGGGCTCGAGTTGCCTTGGGGGGAAGAAGTCGTATTCGACGGCGTAACCGGGTCGGAACATCTCGACGCGCTCGAGTCCCGGCATTTGCTTCAGCGCGGCGAGCTGAACGCTCTCGGGCAACGAGCTGCTGAAGCCGTTGACGTACACCACGTCGGTGGTTAACCCGTCGGGCTCGAGGAAGAGTTGGTGCCTCGGCTTATCCGAAAAGCGGACGATCTTATCCTCGATACTCGGGCAGTAGCGGGGACCCGCGCCTTGGATGACGCCCTTGAAGAGCGGCGACTCGTCGAAGCCCTTTTCGAGTTCGGCGTGGACGCGCTCGTTCGTGTAAACGATGTGGCAATCGACTTGGGGGAGGAAGGGGAAGCGAGCGCGGTCGGTGCGTTTGCTAAAGGGGGTTGGATCGGGATCGCCGGGCTGGGCTTCGAGGATATCGTAGTCCACGCTTCCGGCGTCGATTCTCGGCGGCGTTCCCGTTTTGAGTCTCGCCGTCTCGAACCCCGCTTCAACGAGAGATTCGGTAAGCCCGGTCGCGGCGCCCTCGCCAAATCTTCCGCCCGCCGTTCTTTTCATGCCCGTGTACATCGCGCCGTTAAGGAACGTCCCCGCCGCCACGATCAGCGCCCCCGTTTTTACGTCGCCCGCCTTTTCGAGCGTCGCCGCCGTCACCTTTCCGCCGCCGACTCTCACGCCGACGACCATATCCTCGATCAGCGTTAGCCCCGCCGTCGCCTCGACCGTTCGCAACGTTTCTTTCGGATAGAGCGCTCGGTCGTTCTGGCTCCGGCTACTCCAAATAGCGGGACCTTTCGAGCGGTTGAGCGTTCGGAATTGGACGCCCGTTTTATCGGCGATTTCCCCGATCACTCCGCCGAGCGCGTCAACCTCTTTCACGAGATGCCCCTTCGCCGTCCCCCCTATGGCGGGGTTGCAAGAGAGGGCGCCGAGTTTTGATTTATCGAGGGAGACGAGCGCGGTCTTGGCTCCCATTTTCGCGGCGGCGACGGCGGCTTCCACTCCCGCGTGTCCGCCACCCGCGACAATAACGTCGAATTCGAGCATGAAGTTTTTGGTATGTTCCACGTGGAACAATCGCGCATTGCGCGTTTAACGGCACAAATATACGGAATTATCTCTTGTCGTTGAAACGAGCGGAGGTCGGTTCGGATGATTGCGGATCTATCGTAATACGGTAAGTGCGTAAGGAAACATTATGAATGTTCCACGTGGAACATTGGGGATGGCGGAGATTTTCCGCCTGTAAGGGAGGCGAAACGAGTGAATCCCGACTTGTCGGGACCTTTGAACTACGCCGCTCGCTTTGCTCGCAACCCCCGCCTCCCGTTGGTCGGCGACCCCCTTAACAGGGGGTTAAGAGATTAAGAGCGCGCCTCGCATCTTTTCAGCCCCTTGTTAAGGGGGCGGCGTAGCCCCGACGAAGGAGGGGCGAAGCGGGGGTTCTCTTGCAGGGCGGCGGGCGTAGCGAGCGGGGGTTCTCCTTTTTCTCCTCCACACAAAAAAAAGGGCGGACACTTCCGCCCGCCCTTTTGCTAATGCGTATGTCTTTGACTTACTTAATCAGCAGCATCTTCCGCGTTTCTTGGAAGCGCTCGCCGGAAGAACCCACTGCGTCTATCCGATAGAAATACACGCCCGAGCCGAGATCCGACGCGTTGAACGTCGCCTCGTGGTAGCCCGCTTGCTTGAAGGAGGACTCAAGTTCTCTTACTACCTGCCCCAGCGCGTTATAGACCGTCAGCCGCACCATCGCCGCTTTGGGCAGGGCGTAGCGGATGGTGGTGGCGGGGTTGAACGGGTTCGGATAGTTCTGCGAGAGGGAGAACGCGTCCGGCGTTTCGAGTTTAACCGACGCGCTAGTTATTCGCGTATTGGGGTGGTAGCCCATATACCCATTTTCCGCTTTATCGAAAAGCAGATCGAGGTCTCCGTCAACGTCGATATCAACTACGACTAACGATAGAATATAAGAATTATCGTTATTAAATACGGCGTTGACCGTAGTATCAATCTCGCCTCCGCCGAGGTTCTCGTGCCATCCGACGGAAAATGTGTCGGTTACCGAAAAAGAATCGTTTCCTTGCCCCGCGTGAACCACGTCCAAATCACCGTCGCCGTCGAGATCGCCCGCGTCCACGCACAGCG
>WJMR01000247.1 GCA_014727845.1 Ignavibacteriales bacterium | reverse complement strand
GTATTTTGCCCACCCGTCGAATCGGCAATCGACGGCGACGCGTTCGGATTTCCGCTCGGTTATCCGCTCGACGAAGAACGGCGAGAAATCCCTCGCCCACGATCGATCGAGCGGCGTTTGGAGAAACGTAACGCGTTCGAGGTTTACCTCGGCTTTTCGGAGGGCGCGTTTGGCGCGGGTCTCGCGGGAGGTGTCGGGAACGAGAAGGAAGACGGGTTCGGTCTCGGCCGCTTTCCGAAGGAACTCGACGAACGCCCAAACGACGGCGGCGTGTTTGCCGGGCCAATCGTCGGCGTTGTGGGGCCAAGCGAGAATCGTCGCCTCGCGCGGCTCCCATTCGGCGGGAACGCGTCGGGTCATCGATCCGAAAGGAATCGCTCGTCGAGGTCGCCGTAGAGATCGACGCGACGGTCGCGGAAAAAGGGCCAGTTGCGTCGTTGGAGCTCGGAGGCGCTTGGATCGATCTCGGCGACGATCACCGCCTCGTCGTCCTCGGGCGCCGTCGCCAGCGGCTGCCCTTGCGCGTCCACGATGAACGACGATCCCCAAAACTCGACGCCCCCCTCGCGCTCGTTCGCGCGCTCGAATCCGACGCGATTCGCCGTCACGACGGGAACGCCGTTGGCGACGGCATGCCCGCGCTGTACGATCGTCCACGATTCACGTTGCTTCGCGCCGTGGGACTCTTTTTCGTCGGGGTGCCAACCGATCGCCGTTGGATAGACCAACACATCCGCCCCCTTCATCGCCGTAAGCCGCGCCGCTTCGGGGAACCACTGATCCCAACAGATCAACACGCCGATAGCGCCGTACTTGGTATGAAAGACTTGAAAGCCGAGATCGCCGGGAGTAAAGTAAAACTTCTCATAGTAGCCGGGATCGTCGGGGATGTGCGTCTTCCGATACTTGCCGAGATAGGCGCCGTCGGCGTCGATAACGACGGCGGTGTTGTGATAGACGCCCGCCGCGCGGCGCTCGAACAGAGACGCGACGATCGCGACGTTCTGCGCGTGCGCTTTCTCGCGTAAGCGCTCGACCGAAGGTCCCGGAACGGACTCGGCGAGATCGAAAAAATCGACGTCCTCGCGTTGGCAGAAATACCGCGTTTGGAAAAGCTCCGGCAACACAACGATCCGCGCTCCCTTCGAAGCCGCCTCGTCGATCGCGCGTTCGGCTTTCGCGAAATTCTCCTCGCGGTCGTCGCTCGTCGAGAGCTGAACCGCCGCGATCGAAAACGGCTTGCCCGCTTCCGGCCTACTCATCGCGCTTCTTCGGAATCTCGAACTCGATCTCTTTCTCCAACGCTCCCTCGTGGTCGTAAACCTTTGATCGGAGTAACTCGCCGTCCTCGTACGTGTCCACGTTCCACAGCGTCCCGTCTTTTCGGAAGATCCTCGTCTCGCCGTGCCGCACGTCCATCCGATAATTCTGAACGCTCCATACGCCCCCCTCTTCGTAGTAGAAGGTCGCCTCGCCGTCGCGTTTCCCCTCGCGCATCGTAATCTCGCTCTTCGGCTTGCCGTCGATGTAGTACCCGTATTGCGCGCCCGACTTCAATCCGTCCTCGTAGCGGTATTCCGCGCGCGCGTTGCCGTTCGCCCACCACTCGCGCGACTCTTGAATAACGCCATCGTCGTTGTAGCGCCACCAAGCCGCCGTGTCGCCTTGGTCGTTGTATTCCCATTTTTCACCGACCAATTTGTCGTCGCGATAAACGCCCTCGGCGAGTTTCATCCCGTTTTTATGAACGCGGAGGAACGGTCCTTCGAGCTTACCGCCGACCTTCTCGGCGTTCAGCGCCATCCGCCCGCCTTTATAGAACTCTTGGTACACGCCCGTTTCCTCGCCATTCTTATAATCGGTTCGGCTCTTCAGCGTTCCGGAATCGAAGAACGCGTAAGAGGAACCGTGCAAGGTGTCGAGTCGATAGTTCCGCGCTTCCGATAGGACGCCGCGCTCGTCGAACGTCATATGAACGCCATGCTTCAATCCGCCGCGATACTCGACGGACTCTTTAATAACGCCGCTCTCGTAATAGCGACGGAGTTCGCCGTCGAGTTCGCCATCGACCGTTACGACGCGCTCCTTCAAAACGCCGTCGTCATAGTACGCCAGCGAGGTGTCCGCCTCCTGCGCGCGAGCGGTGAAAAATCCCGTCGCGAGAATCGTCAACAATAATACGCGCATCGTTCGCCTCTCTTTCGATTTTCCAACAACTAATTAAACTCTTTGCGCTGCACCGAGACGCCGTTGCGATACGTCTCGATGGTGAGCAGGTTGCCCTCGGGCGAATACTCGCGGACGTCTCCGTGAAGAACGCCCTTCACGTAGAGCGCCTCTTTTTTTACGCCGCCGTTTTCATACCGCCACGTCGCCATACCGCTCGGCTTCCCGTCCACGTAATACTTCCGATAAAATAAAAAGCCGTTCTCGTAGTAAACTTTGTAGGCGCCGTTCAGCTCGTTATCGCTATACGACACCGCCGACTTGATGTTCCCGTTTTCGTAATACTCGATCGCCATACCGTTGAGCTTATCGTCCACGTACATCTTCTCGGCGTGGAGCGAGCCGTCGGGATAATAATACTTTGCCGTGCCGAGTCGTTGTCCCTTGAAGTATTCGACTTCGTGTTCGACGACGCCGTTCTCGTAGTAGAAAATTACGGGACCGTCGAGCTTGTCCTCGCGATACTCCCACTCCTCTTTCAAATAGCCGCTATCGTAGTAGTAGCGGAGGACGCCGTCCTTCTTGCCGTCCACAACGCGCTTCACCTCGCGTAGGCATCCGTTCGGATAGTAGTCCCGATCCATCCGTTCGCTCGACTCGAAGTTGCCCATGAAGTCGTAGCGGATCCGCTTGAGCAGCATATTATAATTGTAAGTGTCTTCGACGCGTAGCTGTCCGCCTTGGTCAAAAACCAACACCTCGCCCTCGAGCTTGTCCTCGACGTAATCCGCCTCGACGGCTACCCCGCCGCCTTCGTGATAGACGCGGACTTTGCCGTGTTGTTGCCCGAGATGAAACGTGCGCTCGACTTCGATCGAGCCGCTCTTGTAATACGTAAACGAACGCCCTTCGAGCATATCGTTCGAGTAATTCCACTCGCCCTGCAACTCGCCCGTCTCGTAGTAAGTGCGCGTGAGCCCTTCGAGCTTGCCGTTCTCGAATCGTTGTTCCGCCCACAACACCCCCGAACGGTAATACCAAAAGGCGGGACCGTGCTTCTTACCCGCGCGGTAGTTCCACTCGTGACTCACCGCCCCGTTCTCAAAATACCAAATGGAGAGTCCCTCCTCGAGACCGTTCTCGAAAAGCCACTCTTTCCACATTTTCCCGTTCGGATAGTATTCAGTATAGCGCCCGTGTATCTTGCCGTTCACCGTTTCGGCGCGAGAAAAGATGGTTCCGTTGGGATAGTACTCCGTCTCGATTTTGTAATCGGATTGCGGGAAGGCGACGCCGAAGAGCGCGAGCGCGAGCGTTATGTGCGAGAGTCGTTTCATAAAAATTATCTTGGTAAATTACGAGGATTTCTTTTCGCGAACAAGACGCGCCCGATTAGACGAGCCGCCCCGATAGCGGTTCGCGGAGCCAAACCTATGCCCGTCACCAACAACGAACGAAAACGATTCGCCTCGCTGAAAGCGAAAAAATATCGGAAACGCGAGGGTTTGTTCCTCGTCGAGGGCGCGACGGTCACGTTGGAGGGAATCGAGAGCGGCGCCGCATGCGAGGCGGCGTTGGCGACCGAGGCGTTCCGCGCCTCCTCTCCCGACGCGCTCGCGAAAATGGAGCGCGCAAACGTCCGCGTCGAGATCGTGGGCGAGCGGGAATTGGAGAAAATCGCCGACGCGAAAACGCCGCAAGGTCTCGTCGCCGTGTTTCGGATTCCCGAACCTCCGCCGCGCCGCGAGGAGGATGGACTCGTTGTCGCGCTCGAAGGCGTTTCGGATCCCGGCAATCTCGGGACGATCGTCCGTAGCTGCGACTGGTTCGGCGCGTCGCGTTTGGCGCTCGACTCCGCGTGCGTCGATCCGTTGAACCCGAAAGCGCTACGCGCCTCGGCCGGCTCGATCTTCCGCGTCGCGATTGAACGGGACGTCGAGTTTCCCGAGGCGCTCGAGGAATTCGCCGAGGCGGGCTACGAGGTTTGTATCGCCGATCTCGACGGGGAGAATCTCTTCGAGGCGCCGCTTCCCGACCGCGCCGTCCTCGTTTTGGGCGCCGAGGCGGCGGGGGTCTCGGAACGCCTGCGCGCCAAGGGATATCGGCGATTGACTATTCCCCGCTTCGGCGCCGCCGAGTCGCTCAACGTCGCCGTCGCCGCGTCGGTCGCGCTCTCCCGCTTCGCCGAGCGCGCGCGTTAATCCGCGCCTCGCTCCTCCAAGGTTTCGATCGGGACGTCGATCAGCTCGAATTTTTTCCATCCGCGAAAATCGTAGTGCCACCACTCGCTCGAGATCGGCGTAAACCCGACGCTCTTCATCGCCTCGCGCAACGTCCGCCTGTTCTCGATCGCCTCCGCGGAGGCGCCCGAATAATTCTGATGCGCGCGCTCGCTGAAGTCGTCGAACGCCGAAGGCATCTCCGCCTCCTCGCCCGTCGCCAACACGACGAGCGTCACATCCACCGCGCACCCTCGGTTATGACGGGAACCGGACGACGGACGAGCGGCGTAACGGGCGTCTTGCACGTGCTCCCAAATCTCGACGGTCGCCGTGTAGGGTCGGTAGGCGTCCAACACCTTAAGCCCCAATCCCTTCTCCGCGAGCGCCTCGTTCGCCTCGGCAAGGGCGGCGGCGGCGGAGGCGCGAAGGTACGCCTTCCCGGAACGATAAATCGCCTTACCCATAAAGTTGTTGTCGGTCGCGTATCGCATATCGATCTCCACGTCGGGCGCCGCGTCGGCGAGATCCACCAAGCGTTTGTCGGGATCGCGTTCCGCCAGCGCCTCGTAGAGCTCGTAGGAATCCACGACCCGTAAGCCGTACTCGTTTTTCGGAATATCCTGCGCCGCGCCGAGCGCGACGAACGCCGCAACCGCCGCTACGGTCAATAGTATTCTTCGCATCGTTCCTCCTAAAATTCCGTCGGTCTTTCGACCCGTATGATCGGATAACGGTTCTTCTGTTCGTCGGCGTAGGGCGAGCGCTCGTAGAAGAACGTAAGCCGCGCGCGCGGGTCGTTACGGAACGCCTCGTCCGTCGCCAGTTTGTTTTCAAATTCCAATCGGAGCGCGGGATCGCTCTCGTACATCTCGGCGGCGATCGTTTCCATCCGATACGGCGAAAACCACTCCTTTTGCTCGAAGATCGCGTTGAAGAATCCCCACCGCGCGAACGACTCCTCGGAGGCGGGCTCGAGCGCGTAGAGAAGGAGGCGGAGCGTCGGTTGCTCCGCGCGGACGACGTACGAACCGACCGGCGCCGTCGTCGTTTCCTTCGTCGGTACCACGTCGAACTCGACCGTGTGCCTGCCCTCGTAGGGAGCGCTCGCGAACTCGGCGTTCTCCAGTCGGTACGTCGTCGCCTCGAGCTTTCTTGCCTCCTCGAGCCGCCCGATTTCCACGCCGTGCAGCTCAAGTCGCTCGGCGATGTCGCGCCACTCGGGCGGGATGATCCAGGCGTAGGGCGCGGTTACGGAATCCTCGACGATAAAATTACGATAGTTGGGAAGACGAACGTCGAGCGGCTCGCCCGTGTAAATAATCCTCTCGGCGCCCGAAATATCGCTCGGCTCGCGGACGCTCCGAACGCCGCGATAGAGAACGGTGTCCGGCTCATCTGTTCGTCGGAAGCGGATCGGATAGGGCTTCCGGTCGATCGCCAAGCGTTGGACGGTCTCGGCGTCGGCGCGGGCGACGACGCGGCGAATCTTCTCGGCGTTCTCGTTCACAAACTCGAGCGTCGCCTTCATCGCCGCGAGGTCGGCGAAGACGCGCGTCTTGTATGGCTTTAGCGCGTGCGTCTCGATCAAGAGCGCGAGCCGATTGCGCGCCGCGAAATACGAATGTGAATACCTCGGCGTTCCGACCCACTCAATTAGGCCGTTCATCGGATCGCCGTCGCGATACCAGAAGTAGGGCGCCGTCGGATAGCCCTCCACCTCGAGGCGCGCTTCCAAGTGGGGAACGAACTCCTCGCGCGTGAACGCCGCCAAATTTCGCTCAACGTTCGCCTCGTCCTCGACGCCGTACGTCAACGGGTATTGAAAATCGGCGCCGTCGTCGGTGTGGTTGTCGATCACCACGTCCGGATCCCGCGCGCGCGCGAGCGAAAGGATCGCGCGCGTCTCGGGCGCGTCGGCTTTGAGCCAGTCGCGGTTCAAGTTCAGATTTTGCGCCGTCGTTCGCCAACCCGTCGTCTCGGGACCGTTCTGGTTGATTCGGTTATACGGCGAGCTCCGTTCGTGCCCGTCCGCGTTGTAAACAGGGACGATCAAGAGCGTGAGCCGGTCTAGTAAATCGGCGGCGGTCTTCTCCACGAGAATCTCGCGGAGCAGGATCATCGAGGCGTCCTTGCCCATAATCTCGCCCGAGTGGATGCCGTTGATAATCAGCACGACGGGCTTCTCCGATGCGCGCGCGGCTTCGGGCGTGAAGGCGCGGTCCTTCGAGGCGACAAAGACGTAGAGCGTTCGTCCTCGCGCCGTCTCGCCGAACGCGATCATCTCGCCGTAGTCGGAGCGCTCCGCCAAGCGTTTGAAGTAGTCTATTGTCTCGTCGTAGGGGGGCGAGTAGTTGTAGCCCCGCTCCTCGAACGGCGTAATCCATTCCGACTGCGCGAACGTCGAGAGCGTCGCGAAGACGAGGAGCGCCGCGGTTAGTGGGCGTCGCATAGTTCTCCGACTTGTGTTTGCATAATCTTATAAGATAGCGATTCTTCCGTGTCCGCGCCACGATTTCCGACAGCGCCGCGACTTCCATCCGCGCCGCGACTTTCAACTCCGACGCGAGTCGAGTATTTTAGGGAACACAAAATTGGAAAAGCAATGAAGATAGCGAAAGAGTATCGGTGGGAGATGGGGCACCGCCTCTCGTTCCACGGCGGTAAGTGCGTCAACTTTCACGGTCATTCCTATAAGGCGCGAGTAACGCTCGAAGGAGAACGCGACGAAAACGGATTACTCGTGGATTTCTACGATCTCGACAAGATCGTCGCGCCCCTCGTCGAGTCGCTCGACCATTCGTTCGCGCTCAACGCGGCGGACGAGAAGGCGAGCGCGGCGGTGGCGGCGTTGGGGTTAAAGACGACGCAATTCGACGGAGAAACGACGGTGGAGAATCTATCGGCGTGGATGGCGCGGAAGATACGAGACGCGGGATTGCCCGCGAACATCAAGGGGATCGCCGTACGCGTGTACGAAACGGAGGACGCCTACGCCGAAAGCTCCGAGCGGTGGTGAGCTACGAATCGCGCTTGCCCGCGAGCGACTCGACGATCGCCTCGAGTTCCTTGATGCGCCGTTCGTATTCGGGAAGTTTGCGAAAGTGCGCCTCCAACTTCAGCGTCGTGCGCAACTCTTTGGCGGGAATGCCGAAGTAGGCGCCCGGCTTAAGAAGCGAGCGCGAGACGCCCGTCTTGGCGCCGATGGAAACGTCGTCGCCGATTTCGATGTGCCCCGCCAATCCGACCTGCCCGCCAAAGACGCATCGGGCGCCGATCTTCGTGCTACCGGATACGCCCGATTGACCGCTGATAGCGGTGTGCGCGCCGACGGAAACGTTGTGCCCCAGAAGCACAAGGTTGTCGATCTTGACGTCGCGCTCGACGACGGTCGAGCCCATCGCGGCGCGGTCGATCGTGGAGTTGGCGCCGATCTCGACCCCGTCCTCGACGACCACGTCGCCGATTTGCGGAATCTTGACGTGGGCCTCCCCCGTTTCCTTGCTCGGCGGAAGATAGCCGAAGCCGTCCGCGCCAATGACCGCTCCGGCGTGGACGATCACGTTCTTACCAATCTTGCACCCCTCTCGAACGACGACGCCGGGATAGAGCACGCTTCCCGCGCCGATCTCGACGTCCTCAAGGACGGTCGCGTTGTGAAATATCTTCGCGCCGTCTCCGACGCGTGTGCGCGCGCCGACGTAGGCGTTGGCGCCGAGCGCGACATCCGCGCCGAGCGTCGCCGTCGGATCGACCGTCGCGCGTTCGTGAATTCCCTCAAGAACGACGGGGGGCGTGAAAAAGCCGATCAGCGTGCGATAGAACGCCTCTTTCGGATCCTTCGCCACAAGATAGACGATATCCTCGCGCGTCCGCTCGAAATCCTCGCCGACGATGATCGCCGACGCTCTCGTATCGGGGAAATATTTCTTATAGTCGCGGTGATAGAGGAACGTGAGGTCGCCCGGTTCGGCGTGATCGATGCGCGCCATACGGCGCACACGCTCGTCGCCGTCGCCGACAATCTCGGCTCCGACGCCCTCGGCGACGTCGCGCAAGGTCAATTCCATAATGGTTCGGCTTTCGGTTGTTCGTGCGTTCGCGTCAGTCGATGCGCTCGTTGTCGCCCATACCGCCGCCTTCTTCCAGACGACGGAGAACTTTCGGAGTGATGTCGTACTCGTCTTTGGCGTAGAGCATCAACACGCCGCCGCTCCGATCGAACACGAAGTCGAGATCCTCCTCGAGGGCGACTTCCTCGATGGCGTTGAAGACGCGGTTCTGCACGGGCTTCATCAACTCGTCCTGTTTACGGAAAAGCTCGCCGTCCGAACCGAACTTCTCCTCGCGATACTTGATGATCTCGGTCTCGAGCTCGGTAAGATCTTTCTCGACTTCGGCGCGTCGTTGGTCGGACATAATCAGCTTGCGCTTCTCATAGTCCCGGTATTTCTTCTCCCACTCGTTCTCCATCGCGGAGAGCTCCGCCTGCCACTCTTCAACCAACCGATCGAGCGCCGCGCGCGCGTCGGCGGCGTCGGGCATCTCGTCCATAATCGCGTCGGAATCCACGTAGCCGACTTGCAACTGCGCGTGCGTCGCGCCCGCGAAGAGCGCGGCGATCGCAAACGCGAGCGTCGTACTTCTCATAGCGTCCTCGTCGTTACGTTAATGGGCGACGGCTCGACTCCGAACCGCCGCCGTAAAACTCGACTACTTCACCTTCATCGTGCGTAATTTGTCGAGCACTTTAAATG
>WJMR01000033.1 GCA_014727845.1 Ignavibacteriales bacterium | reverse complement strand
GATCCGGGTAATGCCGGCGTAGGGAAACGAGACAAGCGACTTTCACCGAAAAGCCGTTTCGCTTTCGCCCTCGTCGGCGGTGGCGGAGCGGCTTTTTTATTCCTCTCGATTCGACGTTTCGTTAGGGGCGCCGCCCGAGGGCGGCTGAGAAGAGTCCCTCATAACTTGATCCGGGTAATGCCGGCGTAGGGAAACGAACAACCGCGAGTCGTTCCCGTTCGTTTTTCGGTGAACGACTTTTTAATAGAGAGGAACGCTATGCGTTTAGTACTTACGACAATCGCGACGTTTGTCGTTACGCTCAACCTTTTCGCGCAGGAGTTCGGCGCGATCGAGGCGAGGGCGTACGACCGCGATACGAAAGAACCGTTGGCGAACGCGTTGATTCGCGTCGTCTCGGAGGACTATTATGCGACGACCGACGCGGAGGGAACGGCGCGTCTGAAGCGGGTGCGAGCGGGCGAGCGGGAAATTCGCTGCCGATTCGTCGGCTACGCGACCGCGACGACGACCGCGACGGTAAAGGCGGACGAGACGAGCTTCGTCGAGTTCGCGATGAATCCCGAGGCGACGCCGTTACGTGAAGTAGAGGTGACCGCCACCCGCGGCGCCGATCTGAGTTCGCCCGTCACCTTTAGCAACCTACCGAAAGAGGAACTCCAACGCCGAACCGTCTCTCGGAGCATACCCGCGGCGCTGAGTTCGCTGCCTTCGACGACCTATCATTCGGAGAACGGAAACGGGATCGGCTACACCTATCTCCGCATTCGCGGCTTCGACCAACGACGGATCTCCGTCCTCATCAACGGGGTGCCGCAAAACGACCCGGAAGACCACATCATCTATTGGATTAATTTCTACGATCTCTCCAATTCGTTGCAGGACGTGCAGGTGCAACGTGGCGCGGGCGCGGCGTTCTACGGTCCGCCCGCCATCGGCGGCTCGGTGAATCTTGAGACGAAGATACCCTCGGCGAAGTCGAAGGTCTACTCCGAGTTCGGCTACGGGAGCTATGAGACGCAGCGCTACACCGTCGGCGCGTCGAGCGGATTGATCGACGATAGGTGGTACGTCTCGCTACGCGGCTCGCGCGTGAAGACCGACGGCTACCGCGATTGGTCGTGGTCGGAGTATTGGCGATTCTTTGGTCAAGCGGGCTATCTCGGGGACGACCAGTCGCTCAAGCTCACGTTCTTCGGCGGACCGCAGGAGGACGCGCTCGCGTTTTACGGCGTTCCCAAAGATCACAACGACGACGAGTCGCTCCGTAAAACAAACTACGGCGCGGCGAGCCGGGATCGAGAAGTCTTCAACCAGCCGCAGTTCTCGGCGATCCACGACTACCGCCTCTCCGACGATCTGACGATCAACAACACGGTCTTCTACATCGCGGGCTCGGGTTTCTTCGACTTCGACGGAAGTTGGGGAACGCCGAGCTACTACCGTCTTCCCGACACGCTCGCGATTCCCGCCGACCTGAAGCAACGCGCCTTTGTGGACAACGATCACTACGGATGGTATCCGCGAGTCGAGTGGCGACAACCGTTCGGTACGCTTATCGTCGGCGGCGAGTGGCGTCGGCACCGGTCGCTCCACTGGGGGCGGATCGAATCCGCGACGGGATTGCCCGACGACTACGTCGGCGAGGAGGCGGACTATCATTTCTACGAATACAAAGGCGGGAAGGACGTCTTCGCGGGATACGCAAGTTGGACGGCGCGGGTAACCGAACGCGTTACCGCGCTACTCGACGCGCAAGTCGTCTATCAAGAATACAAGATCTTCGACGAAAAGTACGTCGGGACGGAATTTACGACGCCGTATCTTTTCGCTAATCCGAAGATCGGCGCGAGCTTTCGCGTAACGGACGAGACGAGCGTGTACGCGAGCGTCGCGCGCTCGATGCGCGAGCCCCCGTTGAAGAACCTCTACGACGCGGCGGAGGCGTCGTGGGGCGTGACGCCGCAATTTACGACGACCGCCGACGGCGGCTACGACTTCGACGATCCGCTCGTCGAGCCGGAGAAGCTCGCCGACTTCGAGCTAGGCGCGCGCGCGCAATTCGAGCGCTTCCGATTCGACGCGACGCTCTACCTGATGGAGTTCGAGGACGAGATCGTTCCGAGCGGTGGATTGGACGTCTTCGGGCAACCGCGCGTCGGGAACGCCGAGCGGACGCGCCACGTCGGCGTCGAGTTATCCGGCGCGACGCGGTTGGCGCGCGGGTTTGACCTCTCCGCCAACCTCGCCCTGAGCCGCAACCGCTTCGTCGAGTTCGTCGAGTACGACGCGGACGAGAACAACGAGTCGGTCGCCTTTGAGCGCGACGGGAATTACATCGCCAACGCGCCCGAGCTGATCGCGAACGCGGCGCTTTCCTACGCGACGGGACGTTACGCCTTCGAGGCGCGCGCGAGCCATGTCGGCGAACAGTTCGTGGACAACACGCAATCGCCCGACGAGCCGATCGACGAGGACGCGCGAGTGGACCCGTACACGTTGCTCGACTTCTCCGCGAGCTACGAGATACCCTACTTCCGACCGACGACGACCCTCTCGCTCGAAGTTAACAATCTGCTCGACTCGAAGGTCTTGCTCAACGGATTTGGTCGCGATAATTTCTTTCCCGCCGCGACGCGGAACTATTTCTTGAAACTTCGCGTCGAGTATTGACGACTTGGCGCGCCTTCTCCGAAAGCGTATATTTACCGAATGGAAAAATGTCTCGTCATCGCGAACGGCGCGCCCCCCAAGGGGGAGGAGCTTGCGTATTTCCGACGCAAGGGCTTCGACGCGATTATTGCGGCGGACGGGGGCGCGGAAGCGGCGCGGCGTATGGGCGTCGCGCCCGACTTCGTCGTCGGCGATTTAGATTCGATATCGGACGAGGCGCTCGAACAATTGCGAGAGACGTCCGAGATTGTTCACATCGCCGAGCAAGAGAGCACGGACGTGGAGAAGTGTTTCCGATTCGCGTTGGAGCGCGGCGCGAAACGCGCGGTCGTTTTCGGCGCGTTCGGCGATCGGATCGACCACTCGCTGGCGAACGTTAGCCACATTGTGAAGTATCGACACTCGCTCCGCGCCACGATCGTCGGCGGGAAGTCGGCGCTCTCGGTCGTGGACGGCGTCGGGCGGTTCGCCTCCCGCCAAGGCGAGACGGTTTCTCTCTTTGCGTTCAACCCCGCCGTGCGCGTCACCACTCTCGGCTTACAGTATCCGCTCGATAAAGAGCCCCTCGCTTTCGGATCGCGCGAGAGCGTCAGCAACGTCGTCGAAGCCGAGGAGTTTCGCGTCGTCGCCCTCGGCGGTCCCGTCGTCGTAGCGCGCGAGCTCGCCGTCCTCCTTGCGTATGATCTCTTTCCAACCGATTGACGTCGTCCTCGTCGTGTCGCTTTTCGTCGTCTCGTGGCTGATCGGCTACTCGACGAAGAAGCGAAGCGACGGCGCGGACGACTACCTTCTCGGCGGTCGCAATCTCGGACTCGGACTCTTCGTCGCCACAAACGTCGCCACGTGGTACGGCGGCATCCTCGGCGTCGGCGAGTTCGCATGGCGCTACGGCGTGGCGTCGTGGTTCACCCAAGGGGCGCCGTATTATATCTTCGCGGCGGTCTTCGCGTTCGCGTTCGCGAAGAAGGTGCGCGACTCCTCCCTCTATACGGTGCCCGATCGGCTACGCGCCGCGTACGGCAAACGCGCGGCGCTCGTCGCCGCCCCGTTGGTCTTCGTCCTTACAAATCCCGCGCCCTACGCGTTGATGATCGGGGCGATTCTCTCGGAGGCGTTCGGGGTGCCTTTGGCGTGGGGCGTTCTCGCGGGCGTGGTTCCGCCGGCGCTTTACCTCTACACGGGCGGTTATCGCGCCAACGTTCGCGCCGACGTCTTCCTTTTCGCGACGATGTTCGTCGGATTCGGCGTCGCGGCGTACGTTCTCTACGCGGAATTTGGCGGTTTGGATTACCTCGCCGCGCGCGTTCCCGCCACGCACTTCGATCCGACGGGCGGCGCCCCGACCTCCTACATCGTCGTCTGGTACTTCATCGCGTTGTGGACGTTCGCCGATCCCGGCTTTCATCAGCGCGCGTATTCGGCGCGGAGCGCGTCGGTCGCAAAGTGGGGGATTATCATTTCAATCGGATTCTGGGCGCTGTTCGATTTCCTCACCAACGCGACGGGCCTCTACGCGCGCGCGCTTCTACCCGAGTTGGAAAACCCCGCCTTCGCCTTTCCGCGCTTGGCTGAGATCGCGCTACCGACGGGCGTCAAAGGCCTCTTCTTCGCGGCGCTCTTCGCGACCGTTCTTTCGACGCTCAACAGTTTTCTCTTCCTGAGCGCTTCTACGTTCGGCGTGGATATCATGGGCGCGGCGGCGGGGAAAGATCGCGAAGGACGCATCCGACGTCACACCGCTTACGGCGTGCCGATTTCCGCGGCGCTCGCCGTCGGACTGGCGATTGCGATTCCATCCGTCGTTGATTTGTGGTACTACATAGGATCGACGTGCGTGCCGGGATTGATTCTCCTCGTCGTCGGGGCGTACTACGAGAGGTGGCGAGTTTCCGAGCGGACGGCGATTGTCGAGACGGTCGGCGCCTCGGCGGCGGCGTTGGCGTGGCTCGTCGCGAGACCCCTCATAGCGGGGGATTCGTGGCTCTCGCACGTCGAGCCAATGATTGCGGGATTGGCGGTCGGACTCGCAATACACG
>WJMR01000246.1 GCA_014727845.1 Ignavibacteriales bacterium | reverse complement strand
TGCACTGCGACCACTTGATCCAAGCGCAAGTCGGCGCGAAAGAGGACCTCGACCGCGCGAAGGACGAGAATAAAGAAGTGTACGACTTTCTTGAAAGCTCGTCGAAGAAATTCGGCGTCGGATTTTGGAAGCCGGGCGCGGGCATTATCCATCAGGTCGTCCTCGAGAACTACGCGTTCCCCGGCGGTATGATGATCGGCACGGATTCCCACACGCCCAACGCGGGCGGCCTCGGGATGATCGCCGTCGGCGTCGGCGGCGCGGACGCCGTGGACGCGATGGCGGGCATGCCGTGGGAGGTGAAATGGCCCAAGCTCATCGGCGTGAAATTGACGGGCAAGCTCCGAGGGTGGGCGTCCGCGAAAGACGTGATCCTTAAGCTCGCCGGCATCCTCACCGTCAAAGGCGGAACGGGCGCGATCGTCGAATACTTCGGCGAGGGAACCTCCGCGATTTCCGCGACGGGCAAGGGAAGCATCTGCAATATGGGCGCCGAGATCGGCGCGACGACCTCGATCTTCCCCTACGATAATCGTATGGCGGACTACCTCCGCGCCACCGACCGCGCGGACGTCGCCGAGTTGACCGAGGCGATCGCCGACGAACTACGCGCCGATCCCGAAGTGGAAGCCGAGCCGGAGAAATACTACGACCGCGTCGTCGAGATCGACCTCGACTCGCTCGAACCGCATCTCAACGGACCCCTCTCCCCCGACCGCGCCTACCCAATCTCGAAAATGAAAGAGGCGACAAAAACGGAGGACTTCCCCGAAAAGATTTCCGTCGCGCTCATCGGCAGCTGCACCAACTCGAGCTACGAGGATATCGATCGCTCGGCGCACGTCGCCAAGAAGGCGATGGAGAAAGGTCTCAAGGCGCGCGTCCCGTTCACCATCACGCCCGGCTCGGAGCAAGTGCGCGCCACGGTGGAACGCGACGGCCAACTGAAGATCCTCGAGGATTTCGGCGGCGTCGTGCTCGCCAACGCGTGCGGTCCTTGCATCGGCATGTGGAAGCGGATGGACGTGAAGACGGGCGAGCGGAACACGATCGTCAATTCGTTTAATCGGAACTTCGCCAAGCGGAACGACGGCAATCCCGAAACGATGGCGTTTGTCGCGGGCCCCGAGCTGGTCACCGCGCTGGCGATCGGCGGCAAGCTCACGTTCAACCCGCTGACCGACGAACTCGAAAACGAGAAGGGCGAGAAGGTGAGGTTGGATCCGCCCGAAGGCAAAGAGTTGCCCGAGGGATCGTTCGTCGCGGCGCCCGAGGGGTTCGTTCCGCCCGTCGAGGACGGCGCGGGCGTCGATATAAAGGTCGAGGACGACTCGAAGCGCATCCAATTGCTCGAACCGTTCGAGCCGTGGGATGGAAAGGACTTCGAGGATCTCGCGCTCTTGATCAAGGTCAAAGGCAAATGCACGACCGACCACATCTCGATGGCGGGCTCCTGGCTCCGCTTCCGAGGGCACCTCGACAACATTTCCGACAACTTCATGATGGGCGCCGAGAACGCGTTCAACGAGGACCCCGGAACGACGAAAAACCTGTTCACGGGCGAGACGGACGAAACGCAAGCCGTCGCGCGCGACTATAAAAAACGAGGCGTCGGCTGGATCGTCGTCGGCGACGAGAACTACGGCGAGGGCTCGAGCCGCGAGCACGCCGCGTTGGAACCCCGACACCTCGGCGGGCGCGCCGTCGTGGCGCGGAGTTTCGCGCGCATCCACGAAACCAACCTGAAGAAGCAGGGCGTCCTGCCGCTTACGTTCGCCGAACCGAGCGATTACGATAAGATCCGCGAGGACGACCGCTTCGATCTCAAAGGTCTCGAATCGTTCACGGAGGGCGAGCCGCTTACGCTCGTCGCCAAACACCAAGACGGTTCGACCGACGAGATCAAGCTCAACCACACGCTGAGCGCGCGTCAGTTCGAATGGTTCAGGGCGGGAAGCGCGTTGAATAAAATCCGCCAAGAAAACGCGTAATCATTTTGGAGGCGGCGCCCGCGCGGCGTCGTCTCCTTTCCTTTAACGCTATGACCTTTCTCAACCCACTGTTCCTTTTCGGATTGATCGCCGCGTCGATCCCGATACTCTTGCACCTGCTGAATCTTCGCAAGCTGAAGACCGTCGAGTTCGGCACGTTGCGCTTTCTCAAGCGCCTCCAACGCCGGAACATCCGACGCGTGAAGTTGAAGCAGTGGTTGCTGCTCGCGCTGCGGACGTTGATAATCGCGCTCGTCGCGCTGGCGTTCGCGAGGCCCGCGGCCGATACGACCGCGCTCGCGGCGATCGGGTCGGAGACGAAGCGCGCGACCGTCGTCGTATTCGACGACTCGTTCAGCATGGAGGCGCTCGAGGCGGAGGGATCGAAGTTTAACCGCGCCAAAGAGGCGGCGCGCGTCCTCGTCGATCGCGCGCGCGAAGGCGACGAGACGGCGATCGTGTTCGTCTCTCGTCCCGAAACGGCGCGGCTTTCGACCGATCGCGCCGCGCTTCGGGAAGCAATCGAGGACGCCCCGCTTTCATTCCGGAGCGCCGACCTCCACGCCGCCGTCGCCCGCGCCGTCGCGCTCCTCGCCGAATCGAATCAATACGCGAAGGAGCTTTTCATTCTTTCGGATTTCCAAGCGAGCCGTCTCCGCGAGTCCGACGTCGTCTCGAACTTCGCCGACGTCCTCGGCGAACGAGTCGAGATTGCGCTCGTCGATTACCGCTCGAACGCGTTCAATCTCGCCGTCGAGGAAGTGGCGACGACGACGCGACTCTTCAAAAAAGGGGGGCGTCTCGGCTTCGAGGCGACAATCGCCAACCACGCGGATCGCGACGTCGCGGACGCCGTCGTCTCGCTGTTCGTCGGCGGCGTAAGGTCGGCGCGGGCGAGTCGCGCCGTTCCCTCCGGCGGAAGGCGCGCGGCGGAGCTCGAGACGACCGCGAAGGACGCCGGCTTCCTCGACGTCTTCGTCGAGATCGAGGAGGACGCCGTCTCCGCGGATAATCGTCGGTATCTCGCGCCGGAGATTCCCGAGCGAACGCGCGTGCGAATTTTTTCCGACTCGCCGCACGCGAGATTCCTCGACGCCGCGTTGGAAGCGAGCGAAGCGACCGAGGCGATCGTCTCCCCCTTGTCTCGCGCCGACGCGGTCGATCCGAGCGAGTACGACGTCGCGATCGTCGTCGGGTGGAAGGCGGGTATGCGACCGACGCGAATGAAGACGTTCGTCGAATCCGGCGGCGGGGTTCTTCTCGCGCCCGCGCCCGAGTCGTCGCTTTCCGAACTTGCGGCGGCGGCGGCGTTCTTCGGCTATCAAGCGCCGCTCGCGATCGTCGAGCTTCCGCCCGACCGCGAGGGCGTTCGCTTTTCCGACGTCGATTTCCGTCATCCGATTTTCGCGGGCATGTTCGCCGACGACGAGACGCGCGAGATCGACTCGCCGACGTTGCGACGCCTCGTACGCTACGGCGCCGGCGGACAGACCGTCGTCGCGACGCCCCTCTCCCCGTTCCTCTTCGAGAGACGACTCGGCGAAGGGACGGCGTTGATCCTCGCCTCCTCTCCGACGCTCGCTTCGGGCGACTTCCCGCTCAAAGGCGTCTTCGCGCCGCTGACGTTCGCGGCGACGCAATACCTCGCCAATTTCGATCTCAACCAAACGCCGCCTATCTTGGTCGGCGAACCGATCCGACTTTTCGTCGAGGCGCGCGTTTCGGGTCGCGCGCTTGTCGTTCGCCCCGACGGCGCGGAAGAGTTTGCGGAGATCGTTACGCGGGGGAGCGGGCGTTACGCGATTTATGAAGAGACCGACTTGCCGGGCGTGTATCGTTTTCGTTCGGGGAGTCGCGAGCTTGGCGCGGCGGCGGCGAACGTCGATCCGAGGGAGTCGGACTTGACGCCGGCGACCGACGAGGCGTTGGCGGCCTACTTCGGCGATCTCGGCGCCGCGAACGCGCCGCGAACGCTCGACCCCGACGACGACCTCGAAACGGCGACGGCGCGGGGACGCGCGAGCGCGGAACTGTGGAAACCCTTGCTAATCGCGGCTCTTATCTTGGCGCTTATCGAAACGGCGGTCGCGCGCGTCTCGAAACGCGACGCCTACGACGAGGACGCGACGAGTTAGCCGTTTTGCCGGTTCATACATTTTTCAAGAAACGTCGTCAACTCGTCCATCGCGAAGCTACGCGTCAACTCGGATATTTTCTCCGCAAAGCTATCGCGCACTTCCCCCTTCGCCACCCCGTCGGCGACCGCTTTCTGGACGGAGTTGACGTCGCCTCTGATGGCGAAATTCATCAGCGACTTCAGCGCCTCCGCGGGGGGCGCCTCGATCCCGTCCACCGTCTTCTCGATCGTCGCCGCCTTCGCTTCGGCGTCGTTCGCCTTCGGCAACGAGACGACGAACGTCGCTCCCTCGCCCGGCGCCGATTCGACGCGCAACTCGCCGTCGTTCCTCTCGACGAACTCTTTGCAGAGAATGAGCCCCAGCCCCGAACCCTTCTCGCGATTGGTGCCGAGCCGAGTCGAAACCTTGTCGATCCGGAACAAATCTTTTATTGTTTCCTCGTCCATCCCCACGCCGTCGTCGATCACCGCGATCTCGAGTCGGTCGCCCGTCTCGCCGAGAACGACGCGGACGGTTCCGCCCGGCTTCGTGAACTTGATCGCGTTTGAAATTAGGTTGCGGACGACCGTAAGCGTCGTGCGCCGATCGACGAACGCGGGCGACGAGTTCTCGGGGATCTCGCTCACAAGCTCGACGTTCTTGCCGGACGCGTTCTCGCGGAAGAGGACGAGATTCTCCTCGATCAAGTATCGTAATCGCGTCGCGGCGGGCTCGAACGGCAGCCGCCCCGTTTGCGCGCGCGCCCAATCGAGAAGATTGTCGAGCAACCGGTGCGTCGATTGGATCGAGGCGCGCATATGGCCGAAGAACTCCAGCCGCTCGGCGTCGTCCATCTCTTCATAGTCCTCGACGAGGTTTTGCGAGAAGAGTTGTAGCGCGACGAAAGGGGAGCGGAGATCGTGCGCGATGATGGAGAAGAATTTATCCTTCGAGGCGTTGAGCTCCGAAAGCTCGCGGCGTTGGCGCCGAAGCGTGAGGTGCGTCTTAACTCTCGCGAGCGCCTCCTCGCGTTGGAACGGCTTGGTGATGTAATCCACGCCGCCGACCTCGAACCCTTTGAGCTTGTCCTCGGTGTCCGAGAGGGCGCTGATGAAGAGAACGGGAATGTCGGCGGTTTTCTCGTCGGACTTCAGTTGCTCGCACACCTCGAAGCCGTTCATCTCGGGCATCATAATATCGAGCAAGATAATCTCGACCTCGCGCTGCACGGCGAAGGCGAGCGCTTGTTGCCCGCTTCTGGCGGGAAGCACTCGGTAGCCCTGTTCTTTAAGAAGATTGCCAAGCACCTGCAGATTGCGGGCGTTGTCGTCCACGATCATAATGTAGGGTTGCTCGAGTCCCATTGTCGGCGGATCCTTTCTATCCGTTTTCTCGGAACGATTCGACGACCGCTCCGAATTCTTTTACAAGTCGCTCCACGCCCTCGACATTGAACGATTCGGCGAGTTCGCCGAGTCGGGCGCCGAAAGCTTTCATCGTCTCGAGGTTCGCCTCCTCGGCGGCGGCGCGCGCCTTGGCGGCGAACGCGGCGGTCAAATCCATGTCGGGGAGCGTCGCGATTTCCCTCCACTTCGCCTCCAGCTCGCCGTCGAACTTCCGGAAAAAGGCGCGTTTGGCGTCGTCCGGCTCCTCGGTCATCCGCTCGAGAAGCGACCGCCGAACCTCCTCCGGCGCCGTCGTCGTCTCGTCCTCCTCGATTTTCCGATAGGGGAGGTATCGCATCAGAGACTTCGTGAGGTCGATCGGTCGGGCGGGTTTGCGGATGTAATCCTCGAAGAGATGCGCGACGCGTTTCTCGTCCCCCTTCATCGCCGAGGCGGTGAGCGCGACGACGGGGATGTGTCGAGTCTCCTCGTCT
>WJMR01000245.1 GCA_014727845.1 Ignavibacteriales bacterium | reverse complement strand
ATTTCCTTAAGCAATTTAAGCAAAGCTCATAGACGGAAAGCGCGTGTAAGTTATGGCGTCGTTGCGCGATTTACGAAGTAGGATCAAAGGCGTTCAGAATACGCAGAAGATCACCCGGGCGATGAAGATGGTCGCCTCGGCGAAGCTGCGTCGGGCGCAAGAGGCGATGTTGAACGCGCGCCCCTACGCCGAGAAGATCCGCGCGTTTATGAGCCACCTCGCCGCCAACCTCGACGTCTCGGATTCCTTGTTGCTCGCCGAGCGCGAGACGAAGGCGGAGCTGATCGTCGTCGTCACCGCCGACCGCGGACTCGCCGGCGGGTTTAACTCCAACATCGTCCGCGAAACGTTGCGCCACATACGCGAGGACCTCGAGCCGAACGGCGTTACGCCGAAGCTCTTCTGCGTCGGGAAGAAAGGGCGCGACCAACTCCGCCGCGAGAACTACGAGATCGTGGACGAGCACGTGGGTCTCTTCGCGGATTTACACGCCGCCGACTCGAACTACGTCGTCGCTCGCGCGCTCGATCGATACGTCGCCGACGAAGTGCAACGCGTGACGGTCGTCTATAATAAATTTGTCTCGGTCGGCAAACAGGAGCCGACGCTCGCGCGATTCCTTCCGCTCGAAACCATCGAGGAGGAAGAGGAGAAGGCGTCGAAGATCGAGTATATTTACGAGCCCTCGAAAGAGGAGATTTTGGATTTCATCCTACCGCGCTTTCTGGATTCGCAAGTGTGGCGCGCGTTGCTGGAATCCGCCGCCGCCGAACAAGCCGCGCGGATGACGGCGATGGACAACGCCACCGAGAACGCCCAAGAGATGATCGAGAACCTGCGCCGCGTTTACAACACCGAACGGCAGTCGCAGATCACGACCGAAATTCTGGAGATCGTCTCCGGCGCCAACGCCCTGAAAGAGGGCTAACCCCCGAACGCAAACCCGAACTATCCCCGTTGCATGCTCGACGAGCTGACTCGAAAAATAGACGGCGCGCTTAAGAAGATTCGCGGTCAAGGAAAACTGACCGAGGCGAACATTAGCGACGCCTTGCGCGAGATCCGGCGCGCCTTGCTCGACGCCGACGTGAACTACAAAGTCGCCAAGCGTTTCGTCGCGCGCGTCAAGGAGAAGTCGCTCGGCGCCGAGGTGATGCGCTCGATCACCCCCTCGCAGCTGATCACCAAGCACATCCACGACGAGCTGACCGAGTTGCTCGGCGGCGAGGCCGCTGAGTTGAGACTAAACGCCTCGGGCGCGACGGCGATTCTCGTCGTCGGATTGCAGGGTTCGGGAAAGACGACGTTTTCCGGCAAGCTCGCCAAGCGACTGAAGGAACGGGGCGGAAAGCCCGGGCTCGTCGCCTGCGACGTCTATCGTCCCGCCGCAATCGAACAGCTGAAGAAACTCGGCGAATCGATCGACGTTCCCGTGTTAACGTCCGACGAGAAAGACCCTCGGCGCATCGCAACGTCGGCGCCCGCGTTCGCGAAGGAGCGGAAGCTCGACGCGCTGATCTACGACACGGCGGGTCGGTTGCACGTGGACGAGGAGATGATGGCGGAGGTCGCGGACATAAAGGCGATCGTCGATCCGAACGAAACGCTCTTCGTCGTCGATTCGATGACGGGGCAGGACGCGGTCAACTCGGCGAAAGCGTTCAACGAGCGGGTGGACTACGACGGCGTCGTGTTGACGAAGCTCGACGGCGACTCTCGCGGCGGTTGCGCGCTTTCGATACGTGAAGTGGTCGGCAAGCCGATAAAATTCGCGAGCGTCGGCGAGACGCTCGACGCGCTCGAGCCGTTCCACCCCGATCGTCTCGCCTCGCGGATATTGGATCGCGGCGACGTCGTTACGTTCGTCGAGAAGGCGCAGGCGCACGCCGATGAATTGGAGAGCGAGGAGCTGGAGGAGAAGCTCCGTAAGAACGCGTTTGACTTTGAAGATTTTCTAAAGCAAATTAAAGTAATTAAGAAGATGGGCTCGCTCTCGTCCATCCTTGCGATGATACCCGGCGCAAGCAAGTTGGGCGCCGCCGCCGACGTTGACGACGACGCGTTGGTCAAGGTCGAGGCGATCGTCAACTCGATGACGCGCGAGGAGCGCCGCGAGCCGAAGCTTCTGAACGGAAGTCGGCGCAAGCGCATTGCGCGGGGGAGCGGCTCGACGATCCAAGACGTCAATCGTTTGTTGAAGCGCTTCAAAGAGATGAAGCGGATGATGGGCGGGATCGCGAAATCGGGATTACCGAAGACGTTTCCGAAGGGCCCGTCTCCGTTTTAACGTGAACGACGCGCGAGCGCGGAAATATTTTTTATCCGCAAAAAGTGCGCAAATTGCGTATAATTTTATTATTTTTGAAAGCTAAACATTTATCGATATAAAGAGAACCGGGAGGTTTAACAACCTTGGCAGTACGATTGCGATTACGCCGAATGGGCAAGAAGAAGCAGCCGATCTATAAGATCGTGGCGGCGGATCAACGCTCGCCGCGCGACGGCCGTTTCATCGAGGCGTTCGGCTTGTATAATCCGAAGACCGATCCGCGAACGGTGGAGATAGACGAGGAACGAGCGATGTATTGGCTGGGCGTCGGCGCCCAACCGAGCGACACGGTGAAGAGCTTGTTCCGCGAGAAGGGCTTTACGCTGAAGCGCGAGCTCCGGAAGCAAGGCGTTCCGGAAGAGCTGGTGGAAGCGGAGATGAATAAGTGGCGCGGCTTGAAAGAAGCGGCGCTTGCCGAAGCGGCGAAGAAGAGATCGAAGAAATCCGAAAGCGCGACGGCGGCGAAGGGCGCAGCCGCCGAAAGCGAATCGCCGAAGGAAGAAGCTCCGAAAGCCGAAGCGAGCGCGGAAGACGCCGCGACCGCCGAAGCGAAACCGGAGACGTCCGAACCCGAAGCCGAGGCGAAAGCGGAAGCCAAAGCGGAGCCGGAAGCCAAAGCGGAGCCGGAAGCCAAAGCGGAGCCGGAAGCCGAGGCGAAAGCCGACGCCGAATCCGCCGAAGCGAAGGACGAGGGCGAGGAACAATAGTCGGGCGATTCGCGCGCGTCTCCTATAGAGGCGCTCGATGGAAGGAGTCTCTTTCGTATGAAGGAGTTCGTCGAATTCATCGCCAAGCATCTCGTCGATAACCCGGAAAGCGTCGAGGTGAAACTCAAGAGCGAGGAGGAACATAAAATTTCCTTCACGCTGGAAGTCGGACCCGAGGACATCGGTAAAGTTATCGGGAAGCGTGGCAAAACGGCGCAAGCGATGAGAACCTTGCTGACCGCCATCGCCGCGAAAGAGAACAAACGAGCGATTCTGGAAATCCTCGACTAACGAAACGCGAGTCATCGAACACGCCGACGATTTCACGCTCGTGGCGCGTCTCAAGGCGCCGCGGGGAACGAACGGATTGATCTCCGCCGTCTCCTTCTCGGATTTCCCCGAGCGATTCGAGAGACTCGAAGAGGCGTTCGTCGATTTCTACGGCGAGAAGAAACGCTTCGTCGTCGAGTTCGCCGAGACGCGGGGCGACGCCGTTCTTTTCAAATTCGAGCGGTTCGACTCGGATGAAGACGCCGAAGTTCTCGTCGGGCGAGACGTGTTCGTCAGAGACGAGGACGTCGTCGAGCTTCCCGAGGACGCGTTTTTTGTGCACGATCTTATCGGCGCCGAAGTGTTCCGGAACGGCGAAAAACTCGGAGAGATCGAGAGTGTGTATTCGACGCCCGCCAACGACGTGTACGAAATCCGAACCATAGACGGCGAGGAGTTGGCGATTCCCGCCGTGGGCGACTTTGTCGAGTCGTTCGATCCGAAAACAAAACGGATGACGCTGACGCCCGGCGGCGATCTGTACGACGATGAGAATTGATATTATATCCGCCGTGCCGGAATTGCTGGAAAGTCCGCTCAACGCGAGCATCGTGAAGCGGGCGCAAACAAAGGGCAAGGTCGAGATCCGAACGCACAACTTGCGCGACTACGCGTACGACAAGCATCGGATGATCGACGACCGACCCTTCGGCGGCGGCGCCGGGATGGCGCTGAAACCGGAACCGTTTTTTCATTGTATTGAAAAATTGATCGACGAGCGAGACTATCGGCACATTATCTTCACCACGCCGATGGGAAAGATCTTCGAGCAGAGCGACGCCAAGCGGTTCTCGCTCGCCGAGAATCTGATGATTATCGCCGGGCATTACAAGGGGATCGACGAGCGGGTGAAGGACGCTTTCGCGACCGACGACCTCTCGATCGGGAACTTCGTGCTCAGCGGCGGCGAGTTGCCCGCGCTTATCGTGGCGGACGCGATCGTTCGACTGGTGCCGGGGGTGCTCAACGACTCGGAGTCGGCGTTGGACGATTCGTTTATGGACGGCGAGTACATCGCCGCGCCCGTCTATACGCGTCCCGCGGAGTTTCGCGGTATGCGCGCGCCGGATGTGTTGCTGGCGGGCGACCATGGCAAGGTGGAGGAATGGCGACGCGAGCGCTCGGAAGAGTTGACGAAAAAATGGAAAGAACGTAATAACAGTTCGGAGCAACGTTATGGTTAGTATGCAAGATTATTTTGAAACGAAGACGCGCGACGATCTTCCGAAATTCAAAGCCGGCGATCGCGTTAAAGTGCACGTCCGCGTCGTCGAGGGCGACAAAGAGCGCTTACAGCCGTTCGAGGGGGACGTGATCTCCATACGCGGCTCGCGGGACGGCAAGTCGTTCACCGTCCGTAAAATCTCGAGCGGCGTCGGCGTCGAGCGTATCTTCCCGATGAACTCCCCGCAGATCGCCAAGATCGAACTGTTGCGCGAGGGCGTCGTTCGGCGCGCCAAGCTCTACTACCTGCGCGGACTTTCCGGCAAGGCGGCGAAAATTAAGAGCAAAGAACTCGCGCGCCAGACCGCCGGAAAATCCAAAAAAGCGGGCGCTAAAAAAGCGGGCGCGAAGAAAACCGCGGCTAAGAAAACCGCGGCTAAGAAAACCGGCGCGAAGAAATCCGCCTCGAAAAAGTAACGACCGCGTTCTTGAAACGTAATTACGGAAGGCGCCCCTCGGCGCCTTTCCTTGCTTATGACACTCGCCGTTCCCGATAATCCTTTTACGCGCGTGTTCGTCGAAGCCGGCGACCTCGGAGCGACGAAGCGATCGCTTCCCGCGTCCCGCCTTCTCGGCGCCGTGAAGAGCGGCGAAGCGGACGCCGCGCTCGTTTCTCCGTTGGATCTCGTCGGCGACCACGAGGGCGTCGTCGTCTCGGGTAACTACGGCGTCGCAATCGAAGCGGACGTCTCCAACGCCTACCTCTATTTCGACGAGAACGACGACGAGCTCGAGCGGCTCCGACTCGGCGGCGACGTTAGCCGACACGACGCGATCCTCGCGACCGTCGTCTTCCGCGAACTCTACGGCGTCGCGCCTTCGATCGTCCTGACCGACGATCTCGACTCGAACGACGGGCACTTACTGATCGTCGGCGACGCGAACTACGTGAACGACCGCTACCTCCGAGGCCAGAATTTCGGCGAGACGGTTAACGAAACGCTCTCGGCGCCCTACGTTCTCCACACGCTCGCCGCGAGGGAGCCGGAGACGCTTGATCTGTTTCACGACCGACTCGGCGCCCTCAACGAGCGCGTCGAAACGGTCGCGAACGAGGGGGATTGGCGCGCGCACTACCCCGAGGCGATCGTCGAGGATTTCCTTCGGGATCTCTCTCTTGTTACGTTCGAGTTCGCCGAACCGCACCGCGAGGCGCTCACCGCGCTGGCTCGCCTCCCCTTCTTCCACGGCGTGGCGGACGACATTCCCGATTTCCAAGTTAGGCAATAAAAAAAGGGAGCCGCGGCTCCCTTCCGTTCGAGATAGTCGCTCCCGATCAATTCACTTTGTGCAACGGCTCGCCCGTCTCTTGGAACGTCTTGACGACGTGGAGGGTCTCCTCGGCGACGGCGAATTGCGCCTGCGCCGTCGAAGCGCCGATGTGGTGCGTGACGTACACGCCCTCCAACGCTTGCAAGTCGGAGGTTACTTCGCCCGTCTTTTGTTCCGGCTCGTCCTCGAAGACGTCGAGCGCCGCGCGGAGTCCGCGATTCTTCACCGCGTCGATAAGCGCCGCTTGATCGACGAGCTCGGCGCGGGAAGTGTTGATAAGCGCCGCGCCCTCTTTCATCCTCGCGAGGAACGCCTTGTCGATCATCCCGCGCGTCTCCGCGTTGGAGGGGAGGTGGATCGAGACATAGTCGGCGTTGGGAAGGACGGCGTCGTAGTCGGCGAACGCTTCGACGCCCTCGACGTCGATCGGAACGACGTCCTTGCCGTACACCTTCATCCCAAAGGCGAGCGCGCGCTTGGCGACTTCCTTACCGATGTTGCCGACGCCGACGAGCGCGAGGGTCTTGCCGTACACGCCCTCGGCTTTCGAGTAGCCCGCCTTGTTCCACACGCCCTTTCGGAAGTCGGCGACGTTGTCGGGGAGGCGTCGATCGAGCGAGACGATCAAGCCCATCGCCAATTCGGCGACGGCTATCGAGTTCTTGCCCGGCGTGTTGCAGACCGCCACGCCGGCTTTCGCGGCGGCGTCCACGTCGATGGTGTTGTAGCCCGCGCCCGCGCGCACCACCATCTTCAGCGCGTCGGCCGCATCGAACGTTTTCGCGTTCACTTTCGTCGAGCGTACGACGAGGTACTTCGCGCCCTTGATCGCGCCGGGTAAGTCGTTCTCGCCTAGCGTAGGTTGAGAATCAACCTCGAGCCCGAGCGCCTTGAGTCCGTCGATTATCGAGTCCGGCAGTTTATCCGCCAAGAGAATTTTATCAGCCATAGTCTTTCGCCCTTTGTTAGGTGTTCGTTTCGCCGGCGTCAGTCGGCAAAGTGGTTTTCCAACAACGACCGGTATTGCTTCGTCATTGATTTGAGCAGCCACCTTTTTAGGAACCCGCTACTCGCGGTTTGCTTCTCGAGCGCGCGCGTGTTCTCCGTCAGGTTCCGCTTCAGCCGCGTGTATTCGTCTTTCGTGAATTTCACGTTCTCGGGGTCCGCATCAACTTTCTCTCGCGCCGACTCAAACGCGCGTCGTTCTTGGAAGTAGCGTTGGTCGTCGGGCAGTTGCTTGAGGATTTGTTGGATGAACGACTTAACGAGTTTGGCGTCGGATTTCTCGAACGACGCCTCATAGGTTTTGAAGAGCGGTTTCTTCTTTTTCATAACGT
>WJMR01000244.1 GCA_014727845.1 Ignavibacteriales bacterium | reverse complement strand
GGCGAATACAACGTCGAGCTGAACCGTCAAGGGTCGTTCGATCTCGACGTCCCGATACCCGACTACGCGCTCACGGGCGAGTATCGGCTCGAACTCTTCGCCGCGGGCGACAAGCTGATCGGCTCGTATCGTTTTAGCGTCGAGGATTTCGCGCCGGATAAGATTCGCGTCGCGCTGACGACGAAGGATACACGCAACGCGCCGGGCGACGAAGTCGCCATTACCGCGGACGCCGAGTTCCTCTTCGGCGCCGAGGCGAAGGGGCTGAAATACGAGGCGGACGTCCAACTCCGCCACCGACCCTACCGGAGCGAGAAATTCGACGACTACGACTTCACCAACTCGTCGCTCGAAAACGTCCAATACGACAAGACGATGATGGACGGAACGCTCGACGACCGAGGCGAGGCGACGATCGAATACCGCGTGCCGAGCGACGTGAACGGCAAGGGCGTGGTGACGGGCTACGCCTACGTGAGCGTCTTCGATCTTACGGGCAGGACGGTGAACCGCGCGATCTCCTTCGACGTGTTCCCGCGCGACTACTATCTCGGCGTTAAGCGCGAGGGCTACTACTACGGCGTCAACGAGAACATCCCGATTCGGCTCGCCGTCGTCGATCCGCTCGACGACCCGATCAAGAAATTCGAGGCGACCGTCGATCTTATCCGATACGAGTGGCGCACCGTGCTGAAGCGCGACTACTCGGGCAATCACTACTACGCCTCCGAGAAGAAAGCCGTCGTCGTCTCCTCGAAGAACGTTACGATCGACGGGAAGACGACCTATCGCGTCCGACCGAAAACGAGCGGGAGCTACGAGCTGCGCGTAAGGAAGCGCGGCGCCGACCACTACGTCTCCACCAATTTCTACGCCTACGGGTGGGCGAGCGCTTCGGCGACGTCCTTCCCCGTCGATCGCGAAGGGCGCGTCGATATCGTCTTCGATAAGGAGCGCTACGAGCCGGGCGAGACGGCGAAGGTCCTCTTTACGGGTCCCTTCAACGGGCGCCTCCTCGTCACCGTCGAGCGGGACGGCGTGTACACGCACGAGTATCTCGAGATGCGCGATAAATCCGCCGAGACGTCCATACCCGTCACCGACGCCTTTATGCCGAACGTGTACGTAACCGCCACGCTCTTCCGCCCCCACACGGCGGATGTTACCGTCCCCTTCCTCGTCGGGCACGGCTTCGCCTCGATGACGGTCGAGCGGAAGTCGAACAACCTTCCCGTAACGATCATCGCGCCGGAGAAGACGAAGCCGAGAACCTCGCGGACGATTACGGTGAAGACCAAGCCGGAGGAAAACATCTACGTAACGCTGGCGGCGGTGGACGAGGGGATCCTGCAGATTAAGAACTACGAAACCCCCGACCCCTACGCCTTTATGTACGCCAAGCGCTCGCTGAAAACGTCGAGCTACGATCTCTACGAGCTTCTCCTGCCCGAGGTCGTCTCGATGCGCGCCTCGACGGCGGGCGACGGGATGTTCGACGAACAATTGAAGAAGCGGACGAACCCCGTCAAGTCGAACCGCTTCGAGTTGCTCGCCTTCTGGAGCGGCGTGAAGACGACCGACGCGAACGGCGAGGCGACGATGACCATCGAGCTGCCGCAGTTCAACGGCGAGGTGCGGCTGATGGCGGTCGTCTATTCCAACAATCGGTTCGGATCGGGCGAGGCGCGGATGAAGGTCGCCGACGACCTGATCGTCGAACCCGAAGTCCCGCGCTTCTTCTCAATCGGCGACACGCTCGTCAACCCCGTTACGATGATCAACACGACCGACGACGACGAGGAGGCGACGGTGAAGATTTCCGTCGAGGGTCCGCTCAAACTCCTTTCGGATAACCGACGCTCCGCCGATATCGGCGCGCAATCGACCGAGACGGTCGAGTTCACCATCGCCGCGACGAACGAGATCGGGGAAGGGAAGATTATCTACGAGACCTCCGGGCTCGCCGAAGTGAAGAAGGTGATCCACGTCGGCGTCCGCCCCGCTTCGCCGCTCGTTTCCGAAACGGAATCGGGGACGATACGCTCGGGCGAGACGAAGAATATCCCCGCGCCCTCCGGCTTCCTCGCCGGAACCCGAAGCGCCACGCTCACGATTAGCAAGTTCCCCGCCGTACAATTCGCCGAGCATCTCAAGGGCTTGGTCGGCTACCCCTACGGCTGCATCGAACAGACGATTTCGCGATCCTTCCCGCAGCTCTATTTCGCCGACCTCGCCAAGCTCGTCGCCCCCGACCTCTATCGGACGAACAATCCGAACTACTACGTGAGGCAAGGCGTTCGGAAGGTCGAGTCGATGCAGCTCTACGACGGCTCGATGGCGTATTGGCAGGGCGGAACCTACTCGAGTTGGTGGGGATCGATCTACGCCGCGCACTTCCTCCTCGAAGCGAAAAAGGCGGGCTACGACGTCTCGAAGGACGTCCTCGATAAGCTGCTCGCCTACGTCGCCCGGCAAGCGCGCGAGCCGAAGACCTACGACTACGCGGTGTATGAAAACAACTCGCGCCACGTGCGCAAGCGCGCGCGGAAGGAGATCCTCTACTCGCTCTACGTGCTGGCGCTGGCGGGCAAAGCCGACGACGCGACGATGAACTACTATAAGGCGCGTCCGCACTTGCTGACGACCGACGGGACCTACCTCCTCGCCGCCGCCTACGCGCTGGCGGGCAAGTGGAACACCTACTACGCGATCGCGCCTCGGACGTTCGAGGCGGAGAAGCCGGCGCGCGAGACGGGCGGAACGTTCGACTCGGAGATCCGCGCCAACGCCTTGATGCTCGGCGTGCTGCTCGACGTCCACCCCGCGAACGAGCAGATACCGCTGATGATAAAGCACCTTTCGCAAAACGCCGACAAGATGCGCTCGACGCAGGAGCGCGCCTTCTTCTTCCTCGCGATGGGCAAGGCGGCGAGGCGCTCGGAAGGGGAGAACCTCAAGGTGAAGATCGCCGCCGACGGGAAGACGATAGAAACCTACGACGGCAAAGACCTCTCCACCTCGAGCGAGAAGCTCTTTAGCGGCGCCGTTACGCTGACCGCCTCGGGCAAGGGGGAGGTGTATTACTTCTGGAGCGTCGAGGGGATTAAGCTCGACGAGCCCGTTAAGGAGGAGGACGCCTTTATGCGCGTCCGCCGCGAGTTCGTCGATTACCGAACCGGCTCGCCGATTCGCGACAACAATTTCTATCAAGGACAGCTCGTCGTCTGCAAGCTCACGCTCAACGGCTTCGGCAGAAGCGCGGAGAACGTGGTGATCGCCGATCTCGTTCCCGCCGGCTTCGAGATCGAAAATCCGCGCTTGGAAAATACGAACCGAGCCGCCGCTACAATCAAGAAGCCGATGGACGTCGAGTATCTCGATATCCGCGACGACCGCGTCCTCGTCTTCACCGAGTTGCCCGCGACGGGCGAGCGGCAATACGCCTACTTGGCGCGCGTGGTGAACAAGGGGACGTTCAAGCTCCCCGCGCTCGCCGCCGAGGCGATGTACGATCCCGAGTTCCACTCGTATTACGGCGCCGGAACGATTACGGTGCGCGAGCGACAATCCGTCTTTAGCGCCGGACCCGAACGCGCGCCCGCCGAGGCGACGGAGGAAGCCGCGGGAGCGCGGCCGTAGCGGTTGAGCCGAGGACGCATGTTTCACAGCGAATCAATCGGGGCGTCGGATGGGCGCCCCCGACGCCGCGCGCCTTATGAGTTGGAGTGACGCGGGCGCTACGCGAACTATGAGTTGGAGTGACGCGGGCGCTACGCGAACTATGAGTTGGAGTGACGCGGGCGAGGCGTTTCTCCGATCGCGAGGCGTGTGGGCGCTCGTCGCGATCGCGACGGCTATCGGAATCCTCGACGCCGCCTTTCCGCCCCCCGAACCGAAGCCCTTTTCTACGACGGTGTACGCCGCCGACGGCGCCCTCCTCGCCGCCTACCTCGCCGAGGACGACGCGTGGCGCCTCCCCGTCCGGCTCGAAGAGACTTCCCCCGATCTGATCGAGGCGCTCCTCGAAAAGGAAGACGCCCGATTCTATTACCATCCCGGCGTCGATCCGTTCGCGCTCGCGCGAGCCGTTTACCAAAACGCCGTAAGCGGCGAAGTCGTCTCCGGCGCCTCGACGATCACGATGCAGACGGCGCGCCTCCTCGAACCCCGACCACGAACGCTCGCGAGTAAGGCGATCGAGGCGATACGCGCCGTGCAGCTCGAACTCCGCTATTCCAAAGAGGAGATTCTCGAACTCTACCTGACTCACCTCCCCTACGGCGGGAACGTCGAGGGGGTCGCCGCCGCGTCGCTCGTCTATTTCAAGCGCCCCGCCGCCGCCGTGAGCTTGTCCCAAGCGGTTCTGCTGGCGGTCGTGCCGAACGATCCGAACCGACTCCGCCTCGACCGCGCCTCCGAGGAGACCCGCCGCTTCCGAGACGCGTGGCTCGAACGTTTCCGCGAGCGAGGAACCTTCCCCGACGAGGCGATCGACGACGCGCTCGGCGAGACGCACCGCTACGAGCGTAGCGCGCCCGATATCCGCGCGCCGCACTTCTCTCGGAGGATGGCGCTCGCCGCCGAAGGAG
>WJMR01000243.1 GCA_014727845.1 Ignavibacteriales bacterium | reverse complement strand
GAGAAGCGTTAGTTATCCCGCGCGCCCTCGAGTATCCATTGCTCGACGCCGTCGATCTGTTCGCGCGTCAGCGTCGGATAGGGCGGCGGCGGCATCGGCTCGGCGCCCCCGATTCCCTTGATAGACCAGACGAGCTTGCTCGTGCCCGGCTCGCCCGGATTGACGACGAACGGGTCCTCGGTCGCGTCGCTCCACGTCGCCAAGCTCAAACCGCCCGCGCGCTTGGCTTGCGTGTGGCAGTCGGAGCTCGAACACTTTACGTTGAAGATCGGTTGGATGTGTTCTTGGTAGGAGACGTTCGTGTCGGGTATTTCCATGTCGTCCAACTCGTCGCTCGTTATCGTGTCGTCGCATCCGAACCAGAACGAAAACGCGACGGCGAGAACGAACGCCGAGAGGGGAGCCAAACGAAGGTAACGCGAGATATTCATATCAATAATATAAGCCGCTTGCGAGAGAATCGGAACGCCGAGCGGGGAGAATTGAGTTAATCGTGAAAGAATCGTTTCCCGGAATTACGGTCGTCGTTCCCTCGATGAACCAAGCGGGGTTTCTCGAGGCGGCGCTCGACTCGATTCTCGAGCAGGAGTATCCGAACCTCGAGCTTATTGTGTTGGACGGCGGAAGCGACGACGGCTCGCGCGAGATTCTCGAACGCCGCGCCGACGAGTTCGCCTTTTGGCGCTCGGAGAAGGACGGCGGACAATACGCGGCGATCGAGGAAGGGTTCGCGCGTGCGACGGGGGACGTGTTGACGTGGCTCAACGCCGACGACCTCCACTTTCCCGGCGCGCTACAAACCGTCGGCTCGATCTTCGCGAATCGGAAAGACGTCGAGTGGATCGTCGGGCGGAACTGCCTCGTCAACGAATTCGCGGGGGAGGGGCGAATGTTCCCGCAACGGATTTGGCGCCGTCGCGACGTGTTGGCGGGCGAGTGGCGGTGGATTCCGCAAGAAAGCGTCTTCTTCCGTCGCTCGCTCTACGAACGAGCGGGCGGGAGGATGGCGACGGAACTCGACTACGCCGCGGATTTCGAGCTGTGGCTTCGGTTCTTCCGACACGCGCCGCTCCACACCGTTCGCCACATTTTCGCGGCGATGCGCAACCACGCCGCTCAGAAGACGAAGGCGAAGGAGCGTTACGAAGCCGAGGCGCTCGCGGCGTTGGAGCGGGAACGGGAACGCGAGCGTCGCGAGCCGATCGAGGATCCGCCCGATCCGGAGCCGATTACGGTCGGCGTCTCGGATTTCCGTCCGACGAAAACGCTCGACGACGGCGCCGCCGAACGGGAGCGGGTGGCGCGGTTGGCGCGGGAGGGTAACTTCCACGAAGCGCGGATCGCCTTGCTGGAATACGTCTCCGCCCGTCCGGAAGAAATCGAGGCGCGGACGCTCTACTGCGAGTTGGCGCGGATGATGGGCAACCACACCGCCGCGCGCGTCGAGTATATGAACTTGCAACTCTGCGGCGCCGATCCCGCCGGCGCCGAGGCGGCGTTAATCGAGTTGGAGATCGCCGACCGCCGCTTCCCCGAGGCGGCGTTTCGGTTGGAACGCCGAGTCGCCGCGCGTCCGAACGACGCCTCCTCCGCGAAGCGGTTGCGGGAAGTCGTCGAGGCGCGGGATTTGCTCGTCGCCTTCGAGGAGGCGGCGCAAATGGAGCCGACGAAGGCGCGGTCGCGAATCCGAACCGCCGCCCTGAATGTTTCCGCCGACAATCCGATCGTCTTTCCCGGGGGCGCGCCGGAAGTTTACGAGCGAGGGAATCTCGCGGAGGAAACGCGGCGGATCGCCGAACTCTTGAGCCGCTCCCGCGCGGGCGACGCGTTGACGATGGCGCGACGCGAGGCGGCGGCGTTACGAACCGAAAACGACGAGAAATGAAAGGAGATCCAATGGACGCGATGGAAGCGATATTCACGAGGCGCAGCGTGCGCAAATACACCGAGGAACCCGTGAGCGAGAAGGAGGTCGAGACGCTCTTGCGCGCGGCGATGGCGGCGCCCTCGGCGCGGAACTGGCGACCGTGGCATTTCGCGACGATCGACGAGCGCGCCAAGCTCGAAGAGATCGCCGAGTTCCATCAATACGGAAAGATGGCGAAGGACGCTCCGCTGGCGATTGCCGTCCTCGCCGACGAATCGATAGAGCCGACGAAGGAATATAATCTGCAGAACTGCTCGGCGGCGATAGAGAATATGTTGCTGGCGGCGCACGCGCTCGGATTGGGCGCGGTGTGGTTGGGAATCAATCCGCGCGAACAACGGATGGAGGGCGTCCGGACCATGCTCGGGTTGCCCGAGGATATTACGCCCGTCGCGATCGTCGTCGTCGGAAGGCCGGCGGAAAAGAAGGAGCGCGCGGATCGCTACGATCCGAAGCGGGTGCATCGCAATAAGTGGGAAGGACGGCGCGAGGATTAGCCGCCTTTGCCGGGAAGGACGGCGCGAGGATTAGCCGCCTTTGCGTTTCTTCGCGGCGGAAGGCGTGGCGGGGAGTCGGACGGTGAAGGTCGATCCGACGCCGAACTCGCTCTCGAAGTCGATCTCGCCGTTCATCTTTTCGACGAGCGAGCGGCAGAGGGAGAGCCCGATGCCCGCGCCTTTGTCGGCGCCCTCGCCTTTGGGTTTCCGGTTGGGGTCGTATCGGAAGATCGAGTCGCGATCCTCCTCGCTTATGCCGACGCCCGTATCCTCGACGCCGACGATCACGTCGTCGCCGTTTACATCGGCGAAGACGCGCACCTTGCCGCCTCGGTCGGTGAACTTGAGCGCGTTGGAAAGGAGGTTGCGGAGGACGGTCTCGAACATCCGAGGGTCCGCCCACGCGGTGAGCCCCGGTTGGACGTCCTGCGAAAACTCGACGCCCTTTTGTTCCGCGTTCTGCACGAGGAGTTTGGAAACCCGATCCGCGGAGGCGCCGACGTCGATCGTCTCGGGACGGACGTCCACGCGTCCCATTTGGAGCCGCGACCATTCGAGGAGATTGTTCAGTAGATCGAACATACTCTTGGCGGTCGAGTTGATCGAGCGGACGAAATGGAGCGTCTCTTGCTTATCCATCTCGTCGTAGTCTTCAATAATTAAATCGGTGTAGCCGAGCAGCGAAGTGAAGGGGGCGCGGAGGTCGTGCGAAATGATCGAGAAGAGTCGGTTCTTGTTCTCGTTGAGTTGGCGGAGTTCCTGCGCCTCCTCGGCGAATTTCCGCGACTCGGCGGTAAGTTGGTTGGCGCAGATGCCGTACAAGACGACGGCGCCGTTCGGTAAGTTGCGCTTCGACCAGACGCACTCGGCTTCTTCGCCGTCTTTGCCTCGAAGGCGAAGGTCCACGACGTCCCCCTCGGCGTGGAGGAAGCGTTTGCGCGCGTCTTCGTCGGGTAGCTCGAAGCGTTCGCGGAAGACGCGGTTGACGGCGATTGGCTCGCCTTCTCGGTCTATCACGAGCACGTAGCGCGGCGCGGCGTCCACGATGGCGACGAGCGCCTCGCGGTCGAGATCGTCTATGCGTAAGGGTTTTATGTCGCCGTTATTTATCACGTCGGTTTGCTACTTCGCCAATAACCGAAAAAGGTACGAAAAAAAAACATTAATTGTTTGATAATCTTTGTGAGAACCGTCGAATAAACCGGTTCGTGATTGGGTATGTTTATGGATTTCGTTATTTTATGCGCGCTGATATCTAACCCTACTCGATAAATAGCGTTATCCGAAAGTCGTATGCCGAGACCGGAGCTATCGGTTATCATCCCCGTTTACTATTCGGCGGAAATATTCCCCGAGCTTTATCGTCGTGTAAAGGAGACGCTCGACGGCGCCTCGATCACCTTCGAGCTACTGGCGATCGTGGACGGCTGCAAGGACGAGTCGGCGAACGTCGTCGCGTCGATACACGAACGCGACCCGCGCGTCAAGCTCGTCGAGTTCTCGCGGAACTTCGGCGAAGAGGCGGGGGTCTCGGCGGGGTTGCGCCACTGCGAGGGCGAAGCCGCGATGGTGATGGACGACGATCTCGAAGATCCGCCCGAGATCATCCCCGAGTTCCTCGCCAAGCTCCGCGAGGGGTACGATCTGGTGTACGGCGTCATCAAGAAGCGGAAGGTCTCGTGGTTCCGACGCGCCGCTTTCTATATGTACTATAGAATACTCAACAAACTCGCCAACTTAAAGATGCCCGCCGACGCCGGCTCGCTCGCCATAATGCGTCGCGAGGTGATCGACGCGCTCAACGAGCTTCGCGAGTCGAATCTCTATATCCGAGGGCTGCGCGTGTGGGTCGGTTTCAAGCAAACGGGGCTGGAGTACGATCGGCACGAGCGCTACGCGGGCGAATCGGCGTACAACTTCCGGAAGTATCTTCAATTCGCGTTTAACGGCATCCTCTCGTTTTCCTATAAGCCGTTGCGACTGGTGACGGGGACGGGGTTGGTCGTCGCCCTCTCGAGCTTTCTCTTCACGCTGTGGATCCTCTACCAACGGCTCGCGGGGCATTTACCCGACGTGCCGGGCTACGCCTCGATGACGGTCATCGTCCTTTTCTTGGGCGGGGCGCAGCTCATCGCCATCGGCGCGGTGGGCGAATACATCGCGCGCATCTACGACGAAACAAAACGCCGGCCTCGCTACGTAATTAAGCGAGCGCTCGGCGTCGAACCGAAATATCGAAATTGACAACTCCTAAGGAAGCGCGTAATGACCGAACCGACGACCGCGGAACAAACGCAACCGAAACCCGAATACTACGATCACGACGATTCGGATAACGTTTGCTTTCTCTGCGGCGAACCTAAATATACGACCCGCTTCGAGATTACGCACTACGATTTCCCGTTTACATTCAAGGAATGCCAATGCGGGCTCGTTAAGCAAACCCCGATGCCGAACGAGAAGTTCTTCGAGTGGTTCTTCAACAGCTCGGTTTTCTATAGCTCGCACAAGACGGGCAAAAAAAGTATCTGGGGATACTTCGACTACTTCGGCGAGGAGCCGTCGCGTCTGCGGTCCGACAAGTGGCGGTTCAAGAAACTGCGCAAGTATTTCGAGTCGATCGATCCCGATTTTTCCAAACTGAAGCTCGTGCAGATCGGCTCGGGCGGCGGATCGTTCCTCCACGTCGCCGGCGAGGCGGGAATCGACGCCCGAGGCAGCGACGTCTCGGGGGGATTCGCCGACTTCGCCCGAAAAACCTACGGCGTTGCGGTGGATGTCGGGCGCTTCGAGGAAACCGACTACGCCGACGGCGAGTTCGACGCCGTGATTCTCTTCAACGTAATCGAGAACGTCCCCAATCAAGTCGAGTTCCTCACGGCGATCAATAAGAAACTTAAACCCGGCGGGCTGTTCATCCTTAACTACGTCGATACGCGAAAGAACATGATCGAGTCGATGCAAAAGGAGAAATACTTCTTGTATCGACCGCCGGTAACCTACATTTTCGACACCCCCGTCCTGAATCGGACGCTCGAGAAATTCGGCTTCGAGACCGTCGATACGATCCACGACAAGCGCACGCTCAACCTCGAGAAAATCTTCACGCTCTTGAGTATGAATTGGATGCAGCGGATTCTGAAAGCCCTCCGACTTCACAAGATTCAACTGCGGCTCTGGGCGTATCCCTCGCGGGTGGTGATCGCGAAAAAAGCGCGGGAGGCGGACGCGATATGAAGGAACACTTCGAAGGCAAACGCGCGCTCGTAACGGGCGGCTTGGGGTTCATCGGATCGAACTTGGCGATTCGCTTGGTCGAGCTGGGCGCCGAGGTTACGCTCGTCGATTCCCTCGTGCCCGAATACGGCGGCAACGAGCGGAACGTGGAGCCGATCGCCGACAAAGTGCGCATCAACATCTCCGACGTCCGCGACCAATACTCGATGCGCCGACTCGTCGAGGGGCGGGATTTCCTCTTTAACCTTGCGGGACAAACGAGTCATATGGACTCGATGAAAGATCCGTTCACCGATATGGAGATCAACGTCCGCGCCCAACTCTCGATGCTCGAAGCGTGCCGACAATACAACCCCGAGATCCGCGTCGTCTTCGCGGGCACGCGCCAAATCTACGGCAAACCCGACTATCTGCCCGTGGACGAGAAGCACCTCCTCCGCCCCGTGGACGTAAACGGGATTAACAAGATGGCGGGCGAGTGGTATCACATCCTCTATAACAACGTCCACGGCATTCGCGCCTCCGCGCTACGGTTGACGAACACCTACGGACCGAGGATGCGGATTAAGGACGCGCGGCAAACGTTCCTCGGCATCTGGATTAAACTGCTGCTCCAAGGCGAGCCGATCGAGGTGTGGGGCGGCGATCAGTTGCGGGATTTCACTTACGTGGACGATTGCGTCGAGGCGACGCTCTTGGCGGCGACCGATCCGAAGGCGGAGGGAGAAATCTTTAACCTCGGCGGCGAGCCCGTCGTATCGCTCAAAGAACTCGCCGATCTGGCGGTCGAAGCCAACGGCGGCGGCGAGGCGATCGTCAAAGAATTCCCCGCCGACCGAAAAAAGATCGACATCGGCGGCTACTACTCCGACTTTACGAAGATAAAAGAGACGCTGGGCTGGACGCCGAAAGTCTCGCTTCAAGAAGGACTGAAGCGATCGTTCGACTATTACCGAGATCGTCTCGAGGATTATCTCTAACACCGAACGAGTTTGCTATGAATATTGTTACGGGCGTGCACCGGAGCGGCACGTCGTTCATCACCAATCTTGTGGCCGAACTCGGCGCCGATCTGGGCGACGAGAGCAAACGCCTCGAGGGCGACGAGTGGAACGTAAAGGGCTACTTCGAGAACCGCGACGTCACCTATTTCAACGACTGGCTCATCCTCGGTCCCTACTCCCGCTTGGCGGAGGAGGAGGCGACGGCGAACGGGGAGCGACGGATCCTCGTGAAACTCTTCGCGCCGTTCGCCAAGCTCCGTTCGGGATGGGGCGTGTACCCCAAGGCGATCGAGCGACGCGCCGAGCGACGCGCCGAGCGGATCAGGGAATTCGACGAGGAGCTCGCCGGCGCGACCGTCAAGGACGTGCGCTTCTCTCTCACGTTGGCGGCGTGGCGGAAGCGCGCCAAGATCGATAAGATCCTCTATACGTTCCGGTATCCCGAGGAGGTCGCCAAGTCGATCCAAAAGCGCTACAACGCCCCCCTCTCGGTCGGCTTCAAAACGTGGCGGAACTACGTGGAGGAGTTTTTCCGCGCCGCCGAAGGTATTCCGACGGCGATGGTTTACTACAACAACTTCTTCGAGGAGGCGCGCCGACGCGACGAGATCAACCGCCTCTACGCGTTTTTAGAGACGCCGCCGAACGACGAGGAAGCCGAGCGCGTGGTCTCGACGACGCTCGATAAGCGTCTGAAGCACAACCAAGGCGGCGAACGCGAGCTTCCCGCCGACGTGGCGAGGTTGCAAGAACGACTCCTCCGGCTCCACGAAGACTACGCGACGCTTAAGCCGTTCTCAACGAAATAGCGATGGACGCCCCCGACGTCGCGAAACGAACATCCTCTCCGAAGCGATTCCTATGGCTCGGCGTTAAGCTCCTCGTGGCGGCGGGCGCTCTCTATTGGTTGATTTCTTCCGGCAAGCTGGATTTCACGCCGCTATTCGAGAACCCCTTTCGGTGGGAGACGGGGGCGGGCATTCTCTCTATCGCGCTGTATCTCTATCTGCAAGTGTTCCGTTGGCGCGCCGTGCTGATGATGCAAGGCGTGACGCTGACGCATTGGGAGGCGCTGAAGCTCTCGTGGATTGGGCACTTC
>WJMR01000242.1 GCA_014727845.1 Ignavibacteriales bacterium | reverse complement strand
CCGGCGTGACGGGGCTCCCCTCGAACGCCGTTCGCGCTATCGCCGAAGTGCGCTACGACGGCGTTCCCGATCTCAACGTCGAATACATCTCCCGACATCCGAAATACAACCGCTATTTTATCGAATACGAACCGAGCGGCTTCAATCCCCACGTCGTTCCCGGAACCGAGGAGGACAAGCATTGGCCCGACGACGGCGAGCTTATGACTTATATAGCGCACCTGCACAACGCGGGCGGCGGCGTCGTCGATTCGATGAAGATCGAGTGGTTCGTGGACGGCGCGCTCCAACGAACCGACGAGCGCGGACCCTTCTTCCCCCGCGAGCGCCGGCTGTCGTACTTCCAACTGCCGTGGTCCGACGACGAACCCTCGGCAATAACCTGCAAAGTTACCCCGTACGGCGGCGTTACGGAAATCTCGTTGCAGAACAACGAGTGGACGCAGAGTACGCGCGGCTTCTCGTTCGACACGGCGACCGACGAGGAGATGGTCTTGCGGATGGAGGAGTGGCAAAACAAGCTTGGTTCCTACGGCTTTGTGGATTATCAGAAGTATCACGTCGTTCTTTTTAACCAAATGATGGCGGACGCGGTCTATCCCGGAACGTCCCCCGAGGGCGTTCCGGCGGAGATCTTCATCGACACGATCCGCTACGTCGCGACGGGCGCGTTGGCGTCGGGTTTCCAAGGCGCGCCTTGGGCGGACGGCGGTTGGGCGCTGTGGGGGTCGGACGAGTGGTATCAGAACGCCGTGGTGGCGCGCGCCGCGCTCGGCTACGACGCCGGCTTGGTGCACGAGTGGGCGCACCAGCTCGGGCTTATCGATCTTTATAATATGGACGTCGGCGCCGATCGATTTAACGTGACCGAGCCGCGAACGGGCGAGCGCGTCGATTATACGCCGCTGAACAATTGGGAAAATCCCGCGCTCCACTGGTGCACGCATAAGAACGATTTAATGCACGATCCCGGCTCGATGCGGTTATCCGAGCATTCCGCGGGGGGCTTAATGCACGATGTCCACGAGCGTCGCGGTTATTTCGGGAAATATCTCGCCGACTTATCCGACGACTACACGATCAAATTCGTCAAGCCGGATGGAACGCCCGCGGCGAACTTCGAGGTCGCCGTTTATCAGGGCGACTGGGAGATCGTCGATCCGGCGAAATTTAAGGGATCGACAAACGCCGACGGCGAGTTCCTCGTTCCGAAATACGCCGAATCGGATTGGAACGGCGGGATGTATTGCCGGAATCCGTTCAGCTCGCCCCCTTCCCGGAATCCGCAAGTGGTGGGGCGCAACTCGACGCTCTTTCTCCGAATCGCGAACAACGACAGCGTCGGCTATTCGTTTACCGATATTTGTCCGTTCAACGTCGCGTATTGGCGAGGCGACACGGTTAACCCGACGATTGTGGACACGGTCGATCGCTGGAAACTCATCCCCGGCGTCGGCGTCGAAGAGGAGGACGACCGCGGCGCCGCGCCCGAAGAGTATCGGCTCTACGACGCGTATCCGAATCCGTTCAACCCTTCGGCGACGATCGCCTACGACTTAAAAGCCGAGAGCCGGGTGCGTTTGGAAGTGTTCACCGCGCTGGGCGAGCGCGTCGAGACGTTGGCCGCCGAGACGAAGCCGGCGGGCACGTATCGGGCGAGCTTCCGTCCGCGCGGCGCCTCGGGCGCGTATATCATCCGTTTACAAGCCGAGGCGACCGAGGGGAACGAGCGTCACGTCGGGGTTACGAAAGCGATGTATATTAAGTAATAAAAATGCTATAATAAAAACGCTAAGTAATCAAATTGCTAATGGGAAAGGAAGACGCGAGATGACGAAGTACATAATACTATTAATTGCGGCGCTCTTAATCGCCGACGTCTCGGCGCAGACGTCGATCGTCTATCGGAACTACGTCGAGGATTCGTTTGGCGAGTTGCTTCACGACGTTCCGCCCGAAGCGGGGTTTATGATTTGGCTGAACGACGACACGAGTCGCGTCTTATTCGAGAACGCGGCGCGTTGGGACGTCGATCCGGAACCGGCGATCCCGGGCAACGGCGCCTATAACGTCGAGATCGGCAATTTTATGCATCCGAGCCCGCAAGTCGGCGACGTCGTCAATACGCGTTTTGTGGCTCGCTCTTCGGGCTACCACCTCGAGCATAGCGAGACAATCTCGATGATCCCGTGGATCCGTCCGCCCCAAACCCTACGAGCCGCGCAAATCTCGGCGCCGAATCGTCCGACGGGCGTGGATTTGGCGCTTTCGGGCTCCGACGCGGTTATTACGTGGACGACGGTTCCGGGCGTATCCTACGACGTGTACGGCAGATACGTCGATTCCCTTACGCCCTCGAACACGCCGAGGATGTTGTATCATCGATTGGCGACCGACCTGACCTCGGGCGCGTACACGCACGTCGGGAGCGTCGCCGGGGGAGGGACGGGCTACGTCGTGCTTCCGAAAAAGAACGGCGTGTTCGGCGTCCGCTCCGAGGAAGTCGTCAACTATCCCGGCGCCCCGTACTACGTCGCGGCGAACGTTTCCTCCGTCTCGCCGTATAAAGTGGCGGTAACGTGGGAGGCGGACGATCGCGTCGCCAAGTACTACGTCTTTCGCGGAGATTCGGCGACGTTCGTCGCGGACGCGACGTCGCTGATCGCCGAGACGACCCACCCGACGGCGTACATCGACGAGGGCGTCTCCGAAGGCGAAACGATCTACTATCGCGTCCGGCCCGAGAACGAGTTGGGACTGAAGGGCGACGTCTCCAAGGCGGTCTCCTGCGCGGTCGAGCAGCGTTTCGAGGGGAAACCCGATTTGAACGTGCTGTTCATCTCCCGACATCCGAAATACGACCGTTACCAAATTGAATACGAGTCGGGCGGATATAATCCGTTTATTAAGCCGGGCACGGAGAACGTCAAACACTATCCCGACGACGGGGAGACGATGACCTATATCGCGCACGTAAAAAACACGGGCGGCGCGACGGTCGATTCCTTCAAGATCGAGTGGTTCGTCGATTCGGTTCTCCAACGCACGGAGCGCTACGGCGCGTTCTACCCCGAGCAACGAACCACGACGCGCCTCTTTCTGCCATGGTCCTCGGAGGAGCCGTCCTATATCCGATGCGAGGCGACGGCGATTACGCCCGCGCCCGTCGAGGAGTTGACGCTTCTGAATAACCACATCGAGAACCGCACGAACGCCTTGGGCTTCGACTTCCACGTCGAGATTCCGATGGCGGAGCTTTACAACACGTGGAAGAACAAGCTCGGCTCCTACGTGATCGAGGATTGGCTGCAGTTCCATATGATCACCTTCCACCGCTACTTCGCCGAGGCGGCCTACCCCGCTTTGCCCGGCGGCGTAACCGAGCGCGTGTTTATCGACAGCGTTTCCTTTAATAAGCGCGGCGCCTACGGAGGCGGCTCGGGATGCCCCGACAACCTCTGGACCGACGGCAGATGGGGCTTCGGCTACAATTTGGAGTGGTTCAACATCATCTCGGTCGAGCACGAGGAGAAGGGCTTCGACCCCGGCATGATGCACGAATTGGGTCATCAGCTCGGGCTGGTGGATCTCTACGCGCAGGATATTCACGGCACCACCTTCGCCTCCGACTTTGTCGAGCCGCGCACGGGCGAGTTCCCCGATCTCACGCCCGCCGCGAATTTCGATAATCCCGCCTACTATTATAACTCCCGCTCGCCCTACGGGATGATGCACAGCCATATGACGCTCCAATTGAGCGATCACTCGGCGTACGGCTTACAGCGGAATCTCTCCAAGCGGCGCGGTTGGTACGGCGACTACACGTTCGACTTCGCCGACGACTACGCCTATCGGGTAACGAAGCCCGACGGCTCGCCCGTCGCGGGATACGACATTACGATCTGGCAACGCGAGGGAACGATTGGATCGACGCCGAAGTTCCTCGGCAAAACGAACCCCGACGGCGTGTGGATCTTTCCTCATCAAACCGCCGAAGTTTACGAAGGGGGTATCGGCGTCGCCAACCCGTTCTCGACGCGCGAAAGTAAGTTCCCGCAAGTCGTCGGGCACAACGCCACCCTCTTCATTCGAGTGGCGAAAGGGGACAGCGTCGGCTACGCTTTCCACGATATTTGCGACTTCAACGTCGCCTATTGGGAGGGGGACACCGTTTACGCCGAGCTTCCGCTCGTGGTCGAGCAGTGGCGGATCATACCGGCGACGAACGTCGAGCGCGACGAGGACGATCCGCTCTTGCCGCGCGAGTATAGATTGTGGAACGCGTATCCGAATCCGTTTAATCCCGAGGCGCGGATTAAGTACGACCTGAAGGAAGCGAGTCGGGTCGAGTTGGCGGTCTTCAATTCGATCGGCGAGCGCGTCGCGGTTCTCGAGGAGGGGGAGCAAGCGGCGGGCTACTATGAGCGGACGTTCCGACCCGAGGGCGCTTCGGGCGTCTATTTCTATCGGCTGACGGTAAGCTCGACCGAATCGAACGAGACGTTTACGAAAACGCGAAAGATGGTTTATATTAAATAGACGGAGTGTAATCGATGTTCATTGTGCGATATGTATCCGCCGCGCTCGCGACGGTTCTCCTCGCGGCGGTTCTCCTCGCGGCGCCGCTAACCTCGGCGCAACCGTCGGTCGTCTATCGGAACTACGTCGAGGAGCCGGACGGGGAGCCCTGCAAAGAGACGCCGCCGGAGGCGAGTTTCGCGATTTGGCTCGACGGCGATCTCGATCGGATCCTGCTGGATAACGCGCCCCGTTGGGAGGAGGACGCGGAGAAGGCGATACCGGGCAACGGCTCCTACAACGTGGAGCTGGGCAAT
>WJMR01000241.1 GCA_014727845.1 Ignavibacteriales bacterium | reverse complement strand
GTCGTGGAGCGTCGTCGCCTCGTGGATCGAATCGTTCGAGCGGAACGTGGAAGAAAGCGGCGACCGATTACTCGCCGAGGCGCGGGCAATACATCCCGTGTTGGCGGACTTTCTCGCGGAGTTACGATTCGTCGAATCGTGGGACAAGGTGGTGAGTCAAAGCGCGTCGAGGGAGCAAGCGTTGCGGCAATCGCGCGCTTGGATGGACGCGTTCAAAACGCTGAAGCTCGTTCACCGTCTCCGCGACGACGCTTATCCCGACGTCCCGATGTTCGACGCGCTGGACGAAACGTTCGCGGAGATCGGCGTCGAGGCGCCGAAAAGAAACGCGCCGCTACCGTCGTTGGAAATACAAAGAGAGTATCTACAAAAAGCGCGGAACGTCTTGAGGGACGGGGCGATTTAGCGATTCGCGTCGGAGCGGAGGGATTCGTAATAGCGACGAAGGAGGGACTCGTAGTCGCGGGCGAACCCTTGACGCGAGGCGTTACGGAATTCGTCGCGAACGACGTCGCCGGCGTCTTGCGCGTTGAGATCGAGCGCGCCGGGCGACTCGCCGCCGATTCGTTCGCCCGTTTCGGCGCGGCGTTTTTTCTCGAAGTCGCGGTTGTGCGCGGATTTCTGAGCGTCGAGTAATCGCGAGAGGATGCGCTCCTGTTTCTGCGCGAGCTCGTCGTCGAGTTGCGAAGTCTCCAAATCCGAGACGACCTCCTCCATCTCGCGAAGCGCTTGATCGAGATCGGCGGGAATGCGGCTCGACTCCCCGCTCACTTTCGCTTCCCGATTGAGTTGCTCGAGCGACTTGCGGATCGTTTCTTGCTCTTGCGCCAGTCGTTGCATTTGCGCGCGCGTTTCGGGTGAGAGCCCGCCTTGCTCCATCGCCTGTTGAAGTTGTTGCGTGAGGTTATTCAGTCGCGTCTGTTGCCCCGAGAGTTGACCAAGCTGTTGCATCAACGACGGCATGCCGCCGCCGCCTTGCCCGCCCTGCGACATCATATCGAGCATCGATTTCATCATCGTCGCCGCCTCGTTGAGCGACGCCATCGCGCCGGACTGTTCGCTCGCGGCGTGTCCGGAATTGCCTTGTCGCATCGCGTCGATCGCGCCTTCCATCTTCCGCCGCGCGTCGCCGAGCGCCTTGCCCATCTCGGGCGTTACGGCGAACGTTTTCTCCGCCAAGTCGCCGAGCGTCTCGAGTCGCTTGTCGAGGTCGCGTCGCGTCGCGTCCTGCTTACGCGCCAACTCGTCGTATTCGTCCGCCCGACTCGCGCGTCTCGTCTCGTCGCGCAGCGCCTCCTGCCGTTTTGAAAGCGCGATCACATCGTTCATCGTCTTCATCATATCGAGAAACGTCTCTTGCATGCTCGCTTGTTGGACGCTCTCCTTCAACTCTTGGAAGCCCTCCTTCATCTGCTTCATGTTTTGCGAGATTTGCCGTTGCGACTCTTGCGCCTTTTGCCGATCCCCTTGTCGCATCCGCTCGCGGGCTTGTTCGGAGAGCTCTTGGTTGTTCTGATCGTCGAGCTTCTCGCCGAGGTCGTCGGCTTGGTCTTGCGGCATATCCTCGAACTCGCCCATCATCTCGCGGAGCCGATCGGTCTCCTCCTCGAGCCGCTCGAGCTCCTCGGTGATCTCCGACTGCCGTCGTTCGAGCGCCTCGCGCTCCTCCGCGCTTAGGTCGTCGCGTTCGGATTCCTCGCGCGCCGCGTCCTGCCGCTCCTCCAGCCGCTTCGCGCGTTCGACGAGCTCGTCGAGCTTCTGTTCGACGCGAATGCGTTTGAACAACTTAAGCGTGCGTTCCACGCTTTTACGGAACGCCTCCTCGTCGAGTTTCAACTCCTCGAACTCATGCTGAGCTTGTCGGCGATTCATCTGTTCGAGCGTTTGGCGAAGTCGCTCCATCGCCTCCTTCATCTCCTCGCTTGAAAGCTCGTCCATCAATTCTTGGAGCTCGAGATACTTCTCCATTGTTTCCTCGGAGAAGAGATCGTTGGAACGCGCGTCGTCCGCGGTTTTCGCCAACTCCTCCTTCAGCGACTCCGCTTTCTCTTGCAACTCTTCCATTCGGTCGAGCGCGTTGTCGATCTTCTCTTTCTCCTCCCACGTAAGGCGGTCGTCCTTCTTCTTCAGGTCGCGATCGATTTCGTCGAGCTCCTCCTTGAGGTCCCGCGCCTCTTCGAGCGTCTTTTCGAGTTCGGATTCGATCGTCTCGTTGGATTCGTCCGTCGATCCGAGCAACTCCTCCAGCGAAGGCATACGTACGTACCGACTCGGCGTGCGCGCCGTTTTCGGTCCCGAGACGACGTCGTTATCCGCGACGACGAAATAATACTCGATCACGTCTTCGACGCCGAGCCCGAGCGGCGTCATGTTCCAAATATAGCTTACGTCCATCTCCTTGGCGGACGGGTCGAACGGAACGTCGATCTCGGAATACACTTGTTGTGCGGGTTCGTAACGAGACGCCGCGAGTCTGTAGCGGAGCGTCAGTTCGGAAATACCGTAATCGTCGGCGAGGTGGAGAAGCGTCGGGAGCCGTTGGTCTTCGCCAAGGATCGCGTCTCCGCGGGGCGAAAGCTGTTCGATCGCGGGGTCGAGATCGAACGTCGTCTCGACGCGGTAAGCGACGGGGGATTGGTTGCGCGCGCCCTCGAGATCCTCGACGATGATTTGATACTCCCCGTCGCCGCGCAGTCGGAAAGAGCCGCGCGCGACCGCCGCCTCGGATTCAAGGGGAACGGTCGTCGAGTCGGCGAAAAAAAGGTACGCCTTCGAGAGCGGTTTGGATGAAACCAGAGAAATCCGAACGAGAGATCCGAAGAGTCCCGAGACGTTCCCGTTGTCCTTCTGCTCGACGCGCGGAAGACGCGAGTAGGCGGGCGGTATCACGGTCGCCGAAAACCCGCGTACGACGGGGCGTTCGACGACGTCGATCCGAAAGCGCTCGCTCTCGATCTCGTCGGCGACGACGTAGTAGCGTTCGCCGCGACGCAGAGAGGTGAATCGGTGACGGTAGGTCCCGAGCGAGTCGCGATAGAGTTCGACTTCGACATATCGCGTTTGCGCGTCGTCCTTGCGGAAAAGAGAAATGCGCGCGGGGACGGCGCCGTCCGCGCGAGCGACGACGAGAAGATCCTCGCCTCGCGTGACGGTCGCGTCGCCCGGCTCGACGAGGAGCGTAAACCTCGGCGGCGGCGTGAACGATTGCGAATAGTTCGCCAGACGCGAGAGAGCGTCGGCGTGGGCGGAGGATGCGAGCGGCGATACGACGGCGAAGACGAGCGCCGCGAGCGCCGCGAGCGCCGCGCGTTTGGCGCGATCGAAGGAAACGGCGTCGGCAAAGCGTACGTCCGAGGCGCGCCGCCACACGCGCTCGATCGCCGCGTCGATCAAGGGCGAGCCGACGGACGCGGACGAGAGTTGAAGCGCGTTGAGAAGCTCGTCGCGCACGGTCGGGAAACGAGCGCCCGCCTCGCGAGCGGCGTGGGCGTAGTCGAATCCGCGATGCGGATGGAACCGCGAGAGGAACGGGAGCGCCGTCCATACGACCAACGCGACGACGGCGACGACAAACGCGAACGCGAACGTCGTCCGAACGGAAACGGAGAAGCGAAATGCCGCCTCCGCCCATCCCGCGATGAAAATGAACGACGCGAGTGACGCGACGCCGAACGCCGCTCGAAACGCCGCGTCGGCGAGGGCGGCGCGGACGCCATAGCGGGTCAGCCGTTTCCGGAAGTCGTCGATATATGAGCGTGTCGCGTCGGTCATCTATTGCGTCGTGGAATAAAGAACGATGTTGGCGCCGAAGCGGAGCGCTTCGAGACGCGTCGCTTCGGGATCGTTGTGAACTTCGGGGTCCGCCCAGCCGTCGCTCGGGTTCGACTCGACGGTGTAGAAGACCGCCATCCGCTCGCCGATAAACAAGCCGTAGCCGCGCGGCGCCTTGTCGTCGTGCTTGTGCGTCTTCGGGGGTCCCGAAGAGAAATCGTAGCGGATGCGATAGATTGGGTGATTGTAGGGCGCTTCGAGTAGATCGCGATCCGGAAAGACTTTCTTCATCTCGCGGCGGAAGGGTTTGTCCAAGCCGTAGTCGTCGTCCACGTAGAGGAATCCGCCGCCTTCCAAGTAGGCGCGGAGGCGCTCGGCGTCGCGCTCGGAGAAGACGACGTTCCCGTGTCCCGTCATAAAGAGGAACGGGTAAGCGAATATTTCCTCCGAGGAGAGCTCGACGAATTGGTGGCGCGCGTCGGTCGTCATGCCCGTCTCGCGCTCGACGAACCGTAGCAGGTTGATCTCCGCGCTTCGGTCGTTGTACCAGTCGCCGCCGCCGTCGTACTTAAGTCGGGCGATCGAAAACGCCGGCGCTTCGGCGGATTGCGCGAAGAGCGCCGCGGAAAAAGCGACGAGAAATATACTATTATATCTAAGCGTCATAGCGTTTCGCAAGATATACCGCGCGCGTCCGAATCGCAACGCGGCTCCTAGGGTTATACGAGTTTCGACCGCGATTGGTTCCCGACGAGAGCGATGCGATTATCCGCGCGTTTGCGTAACTTCGCGGATACTAATGAGACGAACCGATGACTGAATTTGATCCAAAACTATTCGATAACTTTTTGGGTCCGAAGGGGGAGAACCACGACCTCCTGAAACGCCTCGTCAATCGCGCGCTTGATCGACATAGCCGTTGGAGAGCCGCGTCCTACGCGGACGACGAGACGCTTTACCCCTCCGCGAGGGAAACGGCTCCCGCGTTGGAGAAGGCGCTCGACCGATTGCTCGACCGCGCCGAAGAGAGCGTACCCTACTTCCATCCGCGCTACGCCGCGCAGATGCTGAAGGACCCCGCGATCCCGACCGTGCTCGGCTACCTCGCGTTCATGCTCGCCAATCCGAACAACCACGCCTACGAGGGGGGACCCGTCACAACCGAGATGGAGACGGAAGTGACCGACCTTCTCTTGCGGATGGTCGGCTTCGAGGAGGGGTGGGGGCATCTCGCGAGCGGCGGTTCTTTGGCGAACCTCGAGGCGCTCTGGGCGATACGCGACTCGCGCGAGGAGGGCGCGGTTTACTTTAGCGAAGTGTCGCACTACTCGTGGAAACGGATATGCGCGATCTTGCGGATCGAGGAATACGCGGAGATCGAGTGCGACGCGGATTTCCGCATCGACGCGACGAAGCTCGCCGATGCGTTGGAGCGAAAGCCCGCTATGGCGGTCGTCGTCAATCTCGGCTCGACGGGAACGGGAAGCGTGGACGATCTCGAGGCGGTTCTCGCACTCCGCGACCGATACGGCTTTCATCTCCACGTGGACGCGGCGTACGGCGGGTTCGCGCGCGCGGCGCTCATAGACGGGGACTACCGCCTCGTTCCCGAGAGCGAGGATGTCGGCGTCTCGGCGCACACGCGGCGACAATTGGCGGCGCTCGGTCGGGCGGATTCGATCACCGTCGATCCGCACAAACTCGGCTTGATCTCCTACGGGGCGGGCGCGGTCGTCTATCGCCACGAACGCTTGCGACGGGCGGTTCTGAACACGGCGCCCTACACCTACCACAAGAAGGACAAGCCGAACATCGGGATGTTCTCGTTGGAAGGGTCGCGACCCGGCGCGATGGCGGCGGCGTGTTGGCTTACGTACCAAGTCCTGCCGCCGAACCGCGCGGGCGTGGGCTTGGCGGTGCGCGCGTCGATAGCCGCCGCAAGGGAATTCCGCGAGCTTATCGAGGAGATTGAAGAGTACGTTCCGCTTCACGCGCCCGACTTGGACATTGTCTGCTTCTATCGGCGCGGCGCGGAATCGACGGTCGCGTCGGCGAACGAGGCGACGCTCGCGATTTACGAACGCCTCTCGGTGGAGGCGAAGGATCCGCCGTTTGTGCTTTCGAAGTTCGTCGCGCCCGCGTCAATCGCGGCGAAGGCGGCGCCCGAACTCGATAACCCAAGCGGAGAGCCGCTCTCGGCGTTGCGCGTCGTGTTCATGAAGCACTGGCACGCGCTCGACGAATTTCGCTACGTTCGCGAATTAATCGACGTATTACGGAGGACGGCGAGATGAGCGTCATACAAATAAGAAATCTGCATAAGAGTTTCGGCGAGAAGCGCGTGTTGCAAGGGGTTGACCTCGAGATCGAGCGAGGGGAGACGCTCGTGGTCGTCGGGAAGTCGGGATGCGGGAAGAGTGTGATGCTCAAGCACATCGTGCGGCTGCTCGAACCCGACGAGGGGACGGTGACCGTCGAGGGGAAGCGGCTCGACAAGCTCTCCGAAAAAGAAATCTACGAGATGCGAAAAGATTTCGGCTTCCTTTTCCAAGGCGCCGCGCTGTTCGACTCGATGACCGTCGAGGAGAACGTCTCGCTACCGTTGGTCGAGACGATGAGCGGACACACGAAGGCGGAGATCGATCGGTTGGTGGCGGAGAAGCTCGAGGTGGTGGATCTGCCGGGCGTGCAGAAGTTGAAACCGAGCGAGCTCTCGGGCGGGATGAAGAAGCGCGTCGGGTTGGCGCGGTCGCTCGTGACCGAGCCGGCGTACATCCTCTACGACGAGCCGACGACGGGGCTCGACCCAACAATGTCCGACTCGATCGACGATTTAATCGTCGCCTTGTCGGATCGGCTGAACGTCACGTCGATCGTCGTCACGCACGATCTGTTCAGCATCACGAACGTCGCCGACCGGGTCGCGATGCTGCACGACGGTCGCATCCACTACGACGGCTCCGCGAGCGGGCTGTTCGACTCGACGGACGAGACGATCCACGAGTTCACCAACCGCGCCTCCACGCGCTAATCTTTTGATCGCCGCCCGCCGTTTCTTAAGTTGCCGTTCTATCATAATCACAAAATCGAATCGAGATGAGACAGAGTAAAACGTTTATCCCGACGTTAAAGGAAGCCCCGAACGACGCGGTCGTGCCGAGCCACGTGTTGATGACGCGCGCGGGAATGACGCGCCAAGTGGCCGCGGGCGTCTATTCGTTCCTGCCGCTCGGATGGCGGGCGTTGCGGAACGTGATGGAAATTATTCGCGAGGAGATGGACGCGATCGGCGGGCAGGAGTTCCAACTCCCCGCGCTGAATCCGAGAGAGATTTGGGAGGAGACGGGGCGAGTCGAGGCGTTCGGGGACACGATGTTCCACATTAAGAACCGCGACTACGTGCTCGCGCCGACGCACGAAGAGATTATGACCTACCACGCGCGTCGCGTTCTCGCCTCCTACAAAGACCTCCCGCAAATCTGGTATCAGATCCAAACGAAATTCCGGAACGAGGCGCGACCGCGCAGCGGCGTCATCCGCGGGCGTCAGTTCATTATGAAGGACGCGTACTCGTTCGACGTTGACGCGGAGGCGTTGGAGAAATCCTACGCGCTGCACGACGGCGCGTATCGGAAAATCTTCGACCGATGCGGCGTCGAGTTCTTTATCGTCGGCGCCTCGTCGGGCGCGATGGGCGGGAGCGGGTCGGAGGAGTTTATGGTCCGCTCGGACGCGGGCGAGGATACGGTGGCGCATTGCGAGAAGTGCGGATACGCCGCGAACGTCGAGGTGGCGCAATCCAAAACGTCGCCGAAGAAACGCGACGCGAAGAGCGCCGCCGTCGAAGAGATCCACACGCCGAACGTTCGCTCGATCGACGAGCTGTGCGAGTTCCTCAAGATAGACGAGACGCAATGCGCCAAGTCGCGCGTTTACGTCGCGGGCGACGAGCCCGTGTTGGTTCTCATGCTCGGCAACGAGGAGGTGAACGAGGCGAAGCTCGAAGGCGCGCTCGGTAAAGCCGTCCGACCCGGACACGCCGAGGAGTTGAAGGAAATCACGGGCGCGGACGCGGGGTCGATCGGTCCCGTCGGATTCAAGGGACGCGTGGTCGCCGACGAGCGCCTCAAGGACGCGAACAATCTTTATAGCGGCGCGAATAAGAACGACTATCACCTCGGCGGCATCGACCTGAAGCGCGACGTCGAGAAGATCGAGTACGCCGACCTCCGCTTCGCGCTCGCGGGCGAGACATGCGTAAGTTGCGGCGCCACGCTCGACGTCTTCACCGCCATCGAGCTGGGGCACATCTTCAAGCTCGGAACGAAATACACCGAGGCGCTCGGGGCGAATTATCTGGACGAGAACGGCTCCGAGAAGCCGATCATTATGGGCAGCTACGGAATCGGCGTCGAGCGGATCCTCGCATGCTTTATCGAGGGATCGCACGACGAGCACGGTATTGTTTGGAATCGCGCGCTCGCTCCGTTCGACGTGCATTTGCTCGGGTTGAACATGAAGAAGCCCGCCGTCGCCGAAACGTGCGAGGACGTGTATCGTCGGCTTTCGGAGGCGGGTTACTCCGTCCTCTACGACGACCGCGTGGACGCGCAGGCGGGATTCAAGTTCAAGGACGCGGACTTGCTCGGTATGCCCGTGCAGGTCGTCGTCGGCGAACGGAACGCCAAGGAGGGGAAGCTCGAGGTGAAGGTTCGGAAAACGTTCGAGCGACACGACGCGCCGATCGCGGACGTGGAGAAGGAAGCGGCGGCGGCGCTCGCGAAAGTGTGAGCGCGGAACGCGACGATTGCCAAGCCCGAGCGAGGAGGACTCGCCCGGGCTTTTTTATGCGCGATTATTTTAGCAGCGTCATCTTGCGCGTTTGGGTGAAGTCGTTCGCGCTGAGACGATAGAAGTACACGCCGGCGGAAAGATTCGAGGCGTCGAAAAAGACGCGATGCGTTCCCGCCGAGCGCGGCTCGTCAACCAAGCGCGCCACCTCTTCGCCGAGCGCGTTGAAGATCGACAAGCTTGCATGAGCCGCTTCGGGTAAGGAATATTCGAGCGTCGTGCTCGGGTTGAAGGGGTTGGGAAAGTTTTGCGCGAGGGCGTACTCGCGGGGCGCGGGAGGCGCGTTCTCGACGTCCGTAAGAATCACGTTCCACTTGGCGCGCGCGTTTGTGAAGGCGTCGCGGAGATCCTCGACGGAAAGCCCCGCGGCGATGGCGAAGGCGACGTCGAGCGTGTCGTCTTGCGGCAATCCGACGGGACCGGCCGAGACGACGTGGGAAATATCGCCGGGACCCGCGCTCGCTTTGGCGGTCGCCATCGCGCCGAATTTCTCCGTGTCGGCGAATCCGTCGTAGATTTGCCAGAGGCGCGTATCGTCGTTGAGTATCGAGTAGCAATTATCCTCGTGCGCGGAAACGACGCCGACGCCGACGTGGTAGGCGGGATCGCCGTCGTCTTGTCGGACGTAACCGAAGGCGCCCGTCTCGTCGTAGGCGGCGACGTCCCCCGATCCGTCCACGACGTCCCAATCGAAGAACAAGCCCGCTCGGAGATTCGAGAGCGCGGCGCCGCCCGTGTTGACGACCCGATAGCGCATGATCAGGTAGCCGTTGTGCGGCGCGTCGGCGAAGCCGTACGAGTTCATATGGACGCGGACGTTCACGGGCGAGTCGCTTCGGTCGTCGTTAAAAACGCCGTAACCGTCGGCGTCGGAGAAGACGCCGGGCGTCTCGACCGTGTAGGGTCTAACGATCTCGAAGTCGGCGTCTTGAAAATCTTGATCGGCGCCGCGCGCCGCGTTGGAGAGGCGCCCCCCGTCGGCGGAGAGGAGGAAGGCGCCCTCGAAGAGCATGTTGTCGGATTCCTGATAGAGGAAGCCGAGACCTTGGAGGTTGGCGGGATAGTCGTTGAATCCGAGATTACCCGCGCCCGTCACGGTCATCCGAATATCGTTCGCGGAAAAGTCGTAGTAGGTGGGGTTCGCGACGACGGAGACGAGTTGGGTCGCCGAGTAGGCGCCGTCCGAAAGAGTGACGAGGAAGGGGATCTCCGCGTTGTCGAGGAGGTCGGTCGCCAGCTCGATCACGAACGGATCGCTCGCGTTGGCGAATTCGCCGAGCGTTCCGACGGCGCCGACGGAAAAGCTTCCCGCCGTCACCGTCGCCAACGAGGCGTACTCGGGCGCGAGGACGATCTCGAGCGCGCTCGTCGGTTCGAGATAGTTGACGCCCGAAACGATAAGCTCGACCGTCTCGCCGGGATCGAAGACGCCGTCGCCGTCGCCCGTGTTGGCGTCGGAAAATTGAAAATCGACGACGCGCGCGGATTTCTGTCCGGAAGAGGCGACCGTCGTATGCGCGTTGACTCTGCCGGCGCCGAGCATACCGTCATAGCCGGGGTTGGCGGCGGAGACGTCGTCGCACGAGGCGCGAATCAGTTCGCCGATCTGCTCGGGCGTGTATGTCGGATAGACGTCGCACGCGAGCGCCGCGAGACCCGCGACCACCGGGCTCGCCATCGATGTGCCTTGGATGGACGTGTAGGTGTTCGGATACCACGTGTTATACATCGAGACGCCGGGCGCGCACACGTCGATCGTCTCGCCGTAGTTGGAGAAGTAGGCGCGAGCATCCGACTGCGTGGTGGCGGCGACGGAGATGACGCCTTCGTAGGCGCTCGGATAGTGGGGATCGGTCGAGGCGTCGTTCCCCGCCGCGGCGACGACGAGGGCGCCTTTGGAAATTGCGTAGTCGATCGTCGTTTGTCCGAGGATCGAGTAGCCGTAGCCGCCCCACGAGCAGTTGATCACTTTGGCGCCGTTGTCGGCGGCGTATTGGACGCCCTCGTAGCCGTTGAGTATGTAGGGCGATCCCGTTTCGGGGGAGCGTTGATCGTGTTGCGAGCACTTGACGGGCATGATCGTCGCGTTAAATCCGACGCCCGCCACGCCGACGCCGTTGTCGGTCGCCGCCGCCGCGATACCCGCGACGTGGGTGCCGTGATCGGCGGCGTCCTCGTCGGGATCGTTGTCCGGCGTTCCCGACGTCCCGTAGAAGTCCCAACCGCGAACGTCGTTCACATAGCCGTTGCCGTCGTCGTCCGCGCCGTTGCCCGGCGTCTCGTCGGCGTTGTTCCAGATGTTCGCCGCGAGGTCGGCGTGGTCCCAATCGACGCCCGTGTCAACGACGCCGATTATGATCGACGCGTCGGATTTCGTTACGTCCCACGCTTCGGGCGCGGAGATTTGCGCGAGGTACCATTGTTGCGATTCGCTCGGGTCGTTCACGTCGTAGGCGAGCTCGTGCACGAAACGCGGCTCCGCCCAAAGGACGTCCGCCGTTTGTCCGAGCTTACGCGCCACGTTAGTCGGATCGAGATCCGCCGCGTACTTCACCGAGTAGATCCCTCGCGTCGGCGCCGAGCGTTGGGCGGAAGGGGAACGGAAGACGGGCTCGACCGAAAAGACGCCGAACGCGCTCAACGCGCGCGCCGCGCTCTCGGGTAGCGCCGCAACGCCGCGCGCGCTCGGGTCGGCGTCCTTGAACTTGACGACCACCTCGTTGGAAAGGTAGAGGAGCTTGCCGTTCTCGACGACGCGTTGTTTGATTTGTCCGAACGCCGCGACCGCGACGAGCGTAACGAGAAGAGAAATCCGAATTATCCGACCCATTGCCGAACCTCCGTGCGAGAAGCTATCTATATAATATATGTGCGAACGGAATATTGAGAAAGCGCGGATTAATCGCAACGGCGAGCGCGGTCCGTTCTTGCGGAGCGACGAAAGCCGTGTTTTGGAAGAAGGGACGCGCCGCTCGTCAACCAATCTCCCCGTCGATCACGGATAACGCGCCCTTCGCGGAGAATCGATTTACTTGCGGCGGTTTCAACCCGATATTGGGAGTAGAAATTTTAAGAGAAACAACAAACAGAAATCAAACAAAAGGAACACGTCATGAAGAAGTTGATTTTAGCCGCCGCCGTTTTCACGTTCACGTTTATCGCCAACGCCGCCCCGAGCCCGACGCCCGCGCAACTGCTCGCGTCGCTCGACGGAGTCGAGACCGATGTCGCCAAGGGCGAGATCGTCTATCAATTGGGCGAAATGGAAGCCGTCGAGGCGTCCGGCAAATTGATCGAGGTCTTCGAAACCGCCGACCACCAAGGGCTTCGCGTGATGGCGGCGCTTTCGTTGGCGAAGATCGGGGACGAGCGGGGCCTCGAGGTCGTTAAGCGCGCGGCGTTCAACGACGCGAACGACTACGTCAAGAAGATGTGCGGCGTCATCTACGTCGCCAATTGGCGCGGAGAATTCTAACCATCTCTCTCCTCCTTATAGAAAAGGCGAGGTCCCGACGGTCCTCGCCTTTTTTTATGCGCATTAGTTCGCTCGATTACTTCATCAAGATCATCTTCTTTACGTCGGTCATATCCTCGGCGACGACGCGGTAGAAATAGACGCCGCCGGCTCGGTCGCCAGCGTTCCATTGGATGTCGTGCACGCCGGCGTCGAGCATACCCTCGAAGAGTCGTTCGACGACCGCGCCCGTGACGTCGTAGATGACGACCGACGCGTTAGCCGCGCGGGGCAAGGCGAATCGGATAGTGGTGGCGGGGTTGAACGGATTCGGAAAGTTTTGCTCGAGCGCGAACGCGTTCGGAATATCTTCGGACTCCTCGACGCTCACGATCGGATCGTCGAGACGGAAGCGCACGGCGTCGGCGCGAACGACGCCCGCGTCCTCGCCTTCGATCGCCTCGATCGTCACCGACGCGTTATAGACGCCCGGGATTCGATACGAGTCGAGATCGACCCAGTCGCCCGCGCCGACTTTCTGATCGACGATCATCGTGTCGCGGTAGGTCGCGCCTAACCCGACGATCACGCGCGCGCTCGCGGGTCCGGGCGCGCGGGGGACGAGGTATTGAGCGGTGTAGTAGCCCGGGTTCTCGATCCGATAGGAGAACGTCGCCTTGGCGCCCGGCGCCGGCATCGCGACGTAGCGGCTGCTCTTGCCGAAAGCGAAGGCGCCGCTGTTCGCCCACGCCCCCGTCTCCTCGTAGGCGTCGTCCTCGTTGTCGATCACATCCGGGGGCCTACCGTCGAGCATGATCGCGCGGAGGGCGTCGGAGCGGAGGGCGCGGTTATCGAGACCGTTTTCGCCTCGCGAGAGCGTGACGTTGAAATCCGCGGCGACGGGAATCTCGAACGCGCCGCCGATCTTCCGCCATTCGTCGGTCTCCCAATTCTGGTCGATGTTCACGCGGTTGGCCGTCGCTCCGTTGAAGCCGATGGCGTATTCCGCGTCGGTCGCCGCGTTCTCCGATCCGGGAACGATGTAACGGAACTCGTACCAGCCGGGGCGGTCGAGTCTGCCCGAGAAGGTCGCCGTCGGATCGGAGGAGGAGGAGAGCCATGCGTAGCGGCTGCTCGCGCCGTACGCCTCGACGACGCTGTAGTTCCATTCGCCGACTTCGACGTAGCCGATTTCGTCGTCGTTATCCACGAGCGAGAAGTATCGTTCCGCCATACCCGTGACGGGGAGCGTGAAACGCGGGCGCGTCGGGGAGTCGGAGAAGACGAGGAGGGTGTCGGCTACGAATCCTTTTTCGGGCGCGAGGAACGATCCCGAAATGGTCGTCTCCTCGAGCGGTGCGAGCGTGATCTCGCTTGTGTCGTCGATCTCGATATAGCCGAGCGCGGAAGCGAACGAGGAAATCGTAAGCGGATCGTAACCCGCGTTGCGTATCGTGACGTTGAAGTGAGTCGCCTCTTCCACGACGACGAAGCCGAGATGAAGCGGCGAATCGTCGGTGGCGAGTTCGCTCGGCAAGCGGAGCGCGGAAACTTTTACGACGTCGAAGGCGACGTCCTTCGCGGAGGCGGTTTCGTTCGCGTACGCGAATCGGACGCGGTAGTCGGCGCCGGCGACGAGGTCGGTCTCCACGAGACGCCCCCAACGATCGGCGACGGGTAGCTCGACCGAACGTTCGACGACGAGGGTGTCGTTCCGGTAGAGCTCGACGCGCGCGTTGGCGATCGGGTCGTCGAGCGCGACGCCGCGCGTAAGAATATTGTAGCGTCCGTCTCGCTCCGCGGCGAACTCGACCGCCGCCGTCGCGCTATCCGACGGGGGGACGGAGGCGACGCTCGCGTAGGTGAGCCAGACGTCGCGGTCGTCGTTTCCTTTCGCGGTCGTCCACGAGCCGGTCAACGTCGCCGAGGCGCGTTGGTCGTCGAGGAAGAGATCGTCGGCGACGCGCCGCACGAATCGCTTCGTCAGGTTGCCGTAGTCGTCGGTTGCGGCGAACCCGACTTTGGCGATCATCGAATCCGGGATCGGCGGCGATTGCCAAGAGGTTTCGCTCGTCGCGGTCATCCGAGGGATGTGGAAGCGTCCGTACATATCCTTCCACGCCATAAAGGGCGCTGGTTGAAAAATCGGTTCGTCGGAAGTTACGGTGAAGACGACGTCGTCGCCTTGCGGTATCTCGGAGACGACGAGATCGGGGGCGAGCGAGTCCTCCAATCCGAAATGGCGTTGATACGCCTCGACGCCGGTGCAGTAGCGGAAGTTTACGTCGGGGTATTTCGCCGAAGCCGCGACGATCCGCTCGTGCACGCCCTGCATCTGCTCGGGGTAGTCGTTCTCCGCCAAGTGGCTCCAGATGCAAACGATCTGACGGTCGCCGTTCTTCGCCGCTTGGAAGGCGCCTTCGAGGGTGGCGGCGTTGGCGCGCGAAGTGTACACCGATCGGACGTTCCACCCGCGGTCGCCGCCCGGCAGCTCGTAGTTTTCCGCCGAGGGTTGATACGGAATGAAATTCGAGGGCGCGTCGTCCCAATCGAAAATGTTGCCCGTTGGTTCCTCGTCGGTGAACCGCTTGTGGGGCCAATCGTTGTGAAGCGAGAAGGGGAGGAGCTCGTTCAGGCGCGCTTGCCAATCGTTGGACATCCAGTGCCAGCCGCTGCGGAAAGAGACGGGATACATATCTTCTTCGAGCAACTGTTGGGCGAGCGTGACGTCGAAGTTATCCGAGCAGTGCGCGAACTCTTCGGCTTGGTTCCAGTAGGCGACGCCGTCGCCGTCGTAGTCGCGCCAGACCCACGTGTGATAGTGGAAGGTGAGCTCGTCGCCCCAACGCTCGATCGCGTCGCCGCGCCATTTTTTCATATGGTAAATCGGAATGTTGCCCGGGTAGGGAAGGTTCGTGTTGGCGGCTTCGGTGTAGAGCGAGCCGTCGAGCATCCACCACGTGAAGACGACCGTGTCGCCGTAGGAGTCGATCATATCGGAGCGATAGGTTTCGCTCATCACTTCGGCGGCGTTTTGGTTCGGGTCTTGGTAGAGCGCGAAGGCGTATTCGCGATAGTGGATGTGCCGCTTGCGCGTGTTGATGCCCGGCGTCGAGGTGTCGGATCCGAGAACGATCAGAACGTCGGGCGTTTGGGCGAACGCGGCGGCGGCGAGGCACAGAATAAACAGGCGTATCATGATTACTCCCAAAAATTTTCGTTATCAATTATATATAGCGCCGTTCGTTCCGAGAGTCAAGCGAAGCGATGGAGCTTGAGAATATCCGACTAATAGGGTTATTGCGAAAGGTCGCCAATATTTGTAATTTTTTCGTCTTGAGGATTGGAGGAATCATATCGCCTATGAAGCGTTACACGATTGCGGCGGCGATTTTGGCGACGGCGGTTCTCGGATGCGAGGACCCCGAGCCGACGAAAGCCAATTTGGAGGCGACGTATCAAGCGTTCATCGAGTTCTACGAAAGCGAGGAGGCGTTGGAGCTTGCTCGCGGTTTGGGGAACGTTGACACGGCGCGGATGTTCGAGAACCGGTTGGAGGATATCGCGGCGGAGAACGGCGTATCGCGAGATAAGTTCGAGCCGCTCGAAGAGCGCCTGGAGAAGGATCCGCAAATCCGAAAGTTACGCAAGGAATTGGAAGCGGCGAGACGCGAGTTGATCAAGCGCGCCGTGAGCCGTTGACGACCGATTGGCGGTCGAACGGGAAATTCGTATCTTCTTACGTAACCGCGCCGGGGGCGGCGTTCACTTTCAACCGATAAGGTAGCTATGGCGGAAATATTAGTTATCGACGATTCGAGCTTCGCGCGGAAGCTCATTCGCGAGATTCTCAAGCAAGGGAATTTCGACGTCGTCGAGGCGGTGAACGGCCGCGAGGGCATGGAGCTCTATAAGAAAAGCGCGCCCGACGCGATCGTGTTGGATTTGCTGATGCCCGACGTGGACGGCGTCGCCGTGCTTAAGGAGCTGAAGCGTATGGAGAACGAGGCGCCCGTCGTGGTCGTCTCGGCGGATATCCAGCGCAACACGCGCCAGACCGTCGAGGAACTCGGCGCGTTCGCCTTCCTCAACAAACC
>WJMR01000240.1 GCA_014727845.1 Ignavibacteriales bacterium | reverse complement strand
TCGACTCGGCGCTCGCGAAATCGGGCATGCGGTTCGTAAGCGTCCGAGAAGGCGCGACGACGCTCCGAGGCGGCGCGGCGCTTAACTTCGGCGCGGTCGCCAAGGGCTACGCGGTCGATCGTGCCGCGAGGATCCTCGACGAGGCGGGGATAGAAGAGTATTTGATTAACGCCGGCGGCGAGATCGCGATGCGCGGCGAGTGGACGATCGGAATCCAACACCCGCGCAAACGCGACGCGACGTACGCGACGCTAACGCTCGAGGACGCCGCGCTTGGAACCTCGGGCGACTACGAGCGCTATTTTATCGCCGACGGAACGCGCTATCATCATTTATTGGATCCGCGGACGGGACGACCCGCGCGGAAGGCGCAAAGCGCCACGGTTATCGCCGAAGACGCGACGACCGCCGACGCCCTCGCCACCGCGGCGTTCGTCCTCGGACCCGAACTCGGCGTTCGGCTGATCGAGAAGATCGACGGCGCCGACGCGTTGATTATCGACGCCGACGGCGAGGAACATACGACAAAAAATTTCTACGACCGATAAGGCGACGCGCTTTACCGAGCGCCGCATGGTCGAATAACGATCCGAAACGGAGCGAACCGATATGGAAGGCACGTTGGTTATCGCCATCGCGACGATGGGCGGACTGGGACTCCTCTTCGCCGGCTTTCTCGCGATCGCGGACAAGAAACTGCGAGTCGAGGAAAATCCGAAAATACAGGAAGTGAACGAAGCGCTCCCCGGCGCCAATTGCGGCGCCTGCGGAAAAGCGGGGTGCTACGACTTCGCGCAAGCCGTCGTTAACGGCGAGGCGAAGGTGGACGGATGCCCCGTCGGCGGCGAAGAAACCGCCGAAGAGGTCGCCGAAATTATGGGCGTAAAAGCCGAAGGCGGCGCCGTCAAGCAAGTCCCTCGACTATTGTGCCGCGGCGGATGGGAGGAAGCGAAACCCAAGCCCGTCGAATACGAGGGTCCCTTGAGTTGCTCGACGATGCACATCGTCTCCGGCGGCAACAAGCTCTGCGCCTACGGCTGCCTCGGGCAGGGCGACTGCGTGGAGGCGTGTCCGTTCGACGCGCTCGTGATGACCGACAACGGTCTTCCGAAATTAATCGCCGAGTTCTGCACGAGTTGCACGGTCTGCACCGACGCGTGCCCGCGCGATCTCCTCGAGATGCACCCGATCGATCGGGACTACTTCGTCTTCTGCAAGAGCCACGACGATCCGAAGACCTCGCGGCAAGTCTGCTCCGTCGCGTGCGTCGGTTGTTCCATCTGCGCGCGTCCCTCCGAAGGCGCCATAGAGATGGACGACAACCTCGCGGTGATCGACCACGCCGCGCTCAACCCCGAGCTCATTCCGTTCGAGAAGTGCCCGACCGCCGCGATCAAGAAGATCGAGGAGGAACGACGCGGCTACGCCGAGAACGTCGTCGAGGGTAAGCGCATCGCCGCCGAAGAGGCGCGCCGGAAAGCCGAGGAAGAAAAGAAAAAGGCGGAAGAGAAAGCCGCCAAGGAAAAGGCGAAAGCCGAGGCGAAAGCCAAAGCGGAAGCCGAGAAGAAATCCGACGAGGCGAAGGACGACGGCGCGAAAACCGACGACGCGAAGGACGCCGAGTCGAGCAAAGCGTAGGCGATGACCGAAGACATTTACGAAGAGGGCGTCGTTCTCGAAGTTAACGAGGACGTCGCCCTCGTCGCGTTGGAGGACGAAGGCGCGTGCGAGGAGTGCCACGCGAAACTGCTCTGCAAGCCGCGCGAGACGGGGGACGCGAAGACCGTCGAAGCGCTGAACGAGTTGGGCGCCGCGAAAGGCGAGCGCGTGGGGGTGACGGCGCGCGGTGGCGCGGTGTTGGCGGCGAGTTTCCTACTCTATGGCGCGCCGCTACTCGTCCTGCTCGCCGGTCTCTTCTGGGGGATGTCCCTTTTCGCCGACCATCCGCCCGTCGAGCTCTACTCGTTCCTGCTCGCGCTCGGGCTCGTCGGGGTTTACTACGGCGCGGTGTGGCTCTATGCCCGTTCCCGTCCCGTCCGTCGCGCTCAAATGCCGCGCGTCACCAAGCGTTTCCTCGACGAGGGCTAACCCTGCGGTCGCTTCCGTAGTAGGATTTCCAGCTCGGCGGTTCCCTCGTTGAACGCGACGCCGAGCGAATTTGGAATATCCATCCTCGCGGTTCCCCCTTGGGCGAGCACGTCCCTCGCCGACCACTCCAACCCCGTGTCGGTTCTCGCCGTCGCAAGATCGATCTCGATCGGTTCGCCCCCGAAGGAGGCGACGAGGAGCGCGAACTCGCCGTCGGCGAACTCGAGTCGGATTTCGGCGCGCGGGGTCGAGGCGAGCGTCTTCTCTCGGTTTCCCGCGTCGAGCGGGAAGGGCGGGCTCTTGAGCGTTACGGGCTCGTCGGCGGCTCGCGGCGTAAGCTCGTACACGATCTCCCCCTCGCGGATGATGAAGCGATCTCTTTCACCTTCCGTTCCGCCACCCTTCTTGAAAACGCCCGGCTTGTAGGATTCGAGTCGTCGGCGGAGTCGTCGCGCGAATCGTTCGGCGTCGTCGAGCGCGGGGTTGTCGATCGTCTCGAAGTCGGCGGGCGTCGTCAGTCGCTCGCGGATCTCGTCGAGACGTTTGAGGAGCTCGTCGCGCTCGGCGTCCCCCACCTCGCCGAGGAAAACCTCCAACGCCTCGGCGTCGAGGTTCGTCCGAAGAGAGACGTGCGCGACGACGGGCTTGGCGCTGAGCGCGGGAAAGGAGAAGACGTAGTCTTCCTCGCGCGCGAAGCTCGCGCGATTGGTGAGAGGAACGGCGACGACCTGCCGCTCTTCGAGGAACTCGATTTCGGGGGAGACGGAGAGAACGGCGAGGGGCGTGGAGTTGAGCCGCCAGATCTGTCCCGCCGCCGCGGCGGGACGCTCGGCGACCTTGTGCAACGCGGCGAGCAGCGCGGCGTCCCAATCGTCGCTTGTCTCGTAGTCGTCCTGCTTTTTCAGCGTGGGCGCTATTTCCTTATGTTCGAGAATCGTCTCGCGGAGTTCGTCGTCCCGTTCGGCGAGCCGCTCTAACTCGGCGGCGCGCTCCTCGTCGAGCTTGCCGAGCGCGTAGAGCCGCGCCTCCTCAACCGTCCATCTACTTTTCATATTGTCCCTCCAAGTGAATCTCGAAAAGTTCTTCGAGACGTCGCGCGAATAGTAATTTGGCGTGGTTAAGCGCGCGCTCGGCGTCCTCGCAATCGCGCGCGGCGTCGCGGAGCGCGGCGTAGTATTTTTCCTCGACCCGATGTTTTTTCAAATAGTAATCGACGTTGGCGGGGGAGGCGTACCCGAGACGCTCGGCAATGCTTGAGAGAGTGTAGCCCGCCGATACGCGGTAATACCAAAGGGCGAGGAGTCGGTCGCCGCCTTTGGCGAGGGCGTCGCGTTCGGCGAGCGCCGACGAGATCGCCCGTTCGATGGAGCGCGCGACGGCGTGGCATTCGTAGGGGCTCGCTTGATCGGCGACGAGCGGAATCTCGACGCCGTTTTCGGGGTCGTCATGGCCGTATCGTTCGGGACGATAGACGACGACGCCGACGCGATCGGCGATGTCGTCGATAAGCTCGTTCCGATAGAGCGCGCCGTCGGCGACGTCGAGCGCGGCGACGATCAGCGCGTCCAGCCGCTCGCGCGCTTGGGCGTCGAAGCGTTCGAAACAAACGGGCGGCGCGAAGGGCGTTTCGGCGACGGCGCGTTTGGCTTCCTCTGCGGACGCTCGACTCGCGGGACGCGAGAGCCGAGCCGCGTCCTTAGCGCAGTAGCCGCGGCGGTCGATCGCCGCCAATCCCTTCTGAGCCAACTCCTCCAGCCGTTTGACGACGCGCTTCCTTAAGTAGAGATACTCGCGGTTGAACAGATCGACGTCCGAAGCGTCGATGACGCTCTTGATCAAACGGCGGAGATACTGTTCGGGTTTGCGGATCGGTTCCCCCTCGGCGACGGCGCGGCGATAGAACCGTTGGATGGTTTCGCTCAGCAGATCGCGGAAGTCGTCCTCTTCGCGCTCTTTCATATAGAAAGAGGGCGAGGACTTAATCGCGTTGCCGACGATCGACTTAAGCGCGAGGAACCGCGCGGGATCGATCGTCCGTTCGCGACGCAAGTATTCGACAAGCGCCTCGAGTGTCATAAGAATCAGCCCCTTGTTTCGGTTATAAAATTTGGCGCATATACTCCAATCTGAGCGCGCGATCCGCCGCGCCGGGGCTCCATTTGCGGTTGTCGAGCAGATCGCGGATATCGAAACCAAGCGTGAATCCGGGCGCCGGGTTCCAACGCACGCCGAGATTAAGGTAACCGTCCCCCTTGCCGAAATACTCGGTCGAATTGTCGTTAAAGGCGAAATTGTAGTCGATCATAAAACTCACTTGCGAGCCGATCGTCTTCTCGAAGCCGAGCATGAGGTTGACGAAGTTGTCCCCGTCGTCCTCTTCGAGCGTGTAGTTGATTGTCGCGTGCAATCCCATATAGCCGAGGAACGCGAAATTCTTGCTTCCCGCAATGAAGACGCCCGGCGACTTGATCTCGTAGCGGTTCGTCGAGTCGAAAAAGACGCCCTTGCCCTGCGAGTCGAAACCGAAAGAGAGCGAGGGAGTGACGAGCGACTCGGAGAGGAGCTTCAGCTTCACGTTCACGCCGGGGTTCTTGTACCAATCCACGTCGCCCGATCCGATCACGTTCGCGCCGCCGTAGCTCACGCCGAAACAGAAGTTCTCGAAGACGCCGACGTCGATCTTTCCGAGCACGGCGCCTTGCGGCATGAAGTCGAAGTTGACCGCCACCATCCCCCGATCGACGACGCCCGCGGCGGGCATATCAATCAAATAGCGATACTCGGTTGTCGCGTTTTCCCCCGCGCTGCTTTGCGCTCGGAGCGACGAGCCGGCGAGCGTGGCGCCGAGGATCGTCGCGAGTACGAATACATAGTTAGTCAATTAGTTCGCTCCCTATCGAAACTTGCGGTTTGCGTAAAATAGAAAATTGCTGAGTGAGTGTAAACACCTATTTTCGGAACTACACGACGTCGCGAAATATTCGGATAACAATCTTTGTCGGGAAGAGCGCTCCCTCGGGCCGGACGACGACGACCGTCTCGCCCGGCTCGCGTCTCGCTTGAAGTATGAGAACGCCCGCCTCCTCGTCCTTCTCGACGATCTCGACGAGTCGCGCCCCCTCCTCGATCTCAAAGCGGCACGACGCGCTCCTCAGCCATGCCTTCGTTCCGAGCGCGTTGACGGGGATCGCCTCGACGCGGCACGTCGCCGCGCCGTCCGCGGGCAAGCGCGTACGATCGACGAGGACGTCGTACTCGTACACGCGGACGAGGTAGTTCCAACCCGCCAAGAACATCGCCGCGAGGAACAAGGCGACGACGCCGAGCGTCTCAAAACGAAGCATGGCGGCGCGCCGAATTGCGGCGGAGGCGTCGAGTGGCGGCGGTCATTTGTTTTCTTTTTCCTTATCTTATCGGGTTATATGCGTCCGCAAGATATCATACCGAAGAAGGTCGCGCAAGTCGCCTTGTTGGCGGCGGCGTTTCTCGCGGCATGCTCGGCGGGCGAGCCGGCACGCGAGGACGCCGAGAGCGCGGAGTATCGGAAGCGCGCGGCGATGAGTTTGTTCGTGGACGGTATGATCTTCGAGGCGAAGAACGACCACGAGAACGCGGTAGCGGCGATTGAGAAGGCGTTGCAAAACGACCGAAGCGCGGGGATGTATTACGCGCTCGCGAAGAACTATTACTATCTCGGCAAGTTGCGCGACGCGCTCGAGCGCGCGAAGCTCGCCGCCGCGATGGACCCCGACGAAATCTCCCACCTCCTGCTCTTGGCGGAAATCTACGAGGCGGGCGGTCGGGACGATTCGGCGATCGTCTCGCTCAAACGCGCGCTTCGTCTGGACTCCACGCGACACGACGCCGCGTTCCGATTGGCGCAACTCTACGAGGACGAGCGCCCGACCGTCGCGCTCGAGCTTTACGAATCGCTCAACGACTCGCTCGGCGCCGATTGGAACCTGCTTCTCCGCCAAGCGAATCTGCAGGAGCGACTGGGGCGCGACGCCGAGGCGATCGAGACGCTCGAGGCGCTGCTCGAAATGGATCCGAGCAACGTGGCGGTGCGCAAGCTTATCGTCGAGTTCCACTTAAGGAACGACGACGTGGCGAGCGCGCTCGAGGAGGCGGACGATTTGACGCGCGCCTTTCCGAACGACGTCGAGGCGTCCGAGCGGAAGATCGACATTCTGATGCACTTGGACGAGTGGGCGCGGGCGGTAGAGGAGACGGGACGACTGCTCGGGTTGCCCGGTGCGGATTTCGACGTCAAGCTTCGCGCCGCCGATTATCTTTTCGAGAACGCGATGGGCGACTCGGCGCGACTGGCGGCGGCGGGCGAGACGCTCCGCGCGCTTGAAGCCGACACGGCGTCGTGGGAAACGAAGATGTATCGCGGCTCGGCGGCGCTGGCGCTCGGCGAACCCGACAGCGCCAAAGCGCGCTTCCACGAGGCGGTCCAACTGGCGCCGTGGCGACAGGACGGCTGGACGCGACTCGGCAATCTCTACTTCGAGCGGGGCGAGTTCGACTCCGCCGCCTCCTTGATGAGCCGCGCCGTCGAGCGCTTCCCCGAGAGCTTTGTGATGAACGCGATCCTCGGGCTCTCGTATCTGCAACTCGGGGAGACGCTGAACGCCATACCCCCGCTCGAGAAAGCGACCGAGCTGGACCCAAGCTCCGCCGACTTGTTCGGCGCGCTCGCCTCGGCTTACGAGGACGCGGGCGAATACGAGCGGTGCGACTCGGCGTACGACCGCGCGCTCGCCGCCGATCCGACGAACGAACTCGTGAACAACAACTACGCCTACTCGCTCGCCCAACGAGGCGAACGGCTCGAGGACGCGCTCGCGATGGCGAACGTCGCCGTCGAAGCGAATCCGACGAGCGCCTCCTTTCTCGACACGAAGGCGTGGGTCCTCTACCGCATGGGGCGGTACGACGAGGCGGAGCGCCTCCTCGCCCAAGCCGCCGAATATAATCCGCTCGGCGCCGTCGTCTTCGATCACTGGGGCGACGCGCTCTACCGACTCGGGGAGCGCGACAAGGCGCTCGCCAAATGGGAACGCGCGCTCGAGCTCGATCCCGACAACTTACAACTACGAGAAAAACTCGACCGAGGCACGTTGTGAAAAGTAAACTCGTCGCGCTCGCCGCGATCGTCGCCGCGCCGCTCTTCTTCGAGGCGTGCGCGCCTTCGCAAGGCGAACATAATTACGAAATCCTACCCGCCGAACGTCTGGTGAAAAAACTCGAGGCGAACCGACGACGCGTGAAAACGTTCGTCGGAAAGGGAACGCTCTTGATCGAGACCGAGGACTTCCGCAACGAGGCGTTCTTCCGCGTCGCGCTCAAGAAGCCCGACTCGCTCAACCTCAACGTGCTCGGTCCCTTCGGCATCGAGCTGGCGAACGCGCTCGCGACCGAGGAGGACTTTAAGTTCTACGACGCGATGAACAACATCCTCTACCAAGGCGCGATCAACGAGGAGATACTCGAGACCATCTTTCGCGTCGATCTCACGTTCCAAGAGCTGATCGACGCGTTCGTCGGATCGGTGAATATGACCGACCTGCTCTACACCGAGCCGGACGAGTATAAGGTGGACTACGAGGAATACGTGCTCACGTTCGTGGACGATAAGACGCGAGTGGCGCGGGTGTTCCGCGTTTCGATTCGCGATCTCGGCGTTACGCACTACCAAGTGCTGGACGAGAACGGAAACCTATTGGTGAACGCCGTGTACGAGGACTTCGAGAAGATCGAGGGCGCGACAATTCCGACGCGCGCCCGGATCGTCAACCACGCGGCGGATCAATCGATCGAAATTGTGTACGACGAGATCCGCGTGAACGACGACGACGTTACCCTATATTTCGAGCCGCCGAATGACGCGACGATCGTTGTTTGGGAATAGATTCGCGATCGTCCTCGCGTTCGCGCTGGGCGCGGCGTTCGCGGCGCTCGTCGCCGACGTCGCGTTCGCATGGCGCCAAGGGGTGGACGAGGAGACGCGCCGCCTCGAGGAGACGCGCCGAGAGATCGATCGGCTGCGCAAAGAGATCGACCTCGCCAAATCCCGCGAGGAAAGCGCGGGCGACGTGGTGGATAAACTGAGTCGCCAACACTTCCTCATCAACTCCCTCGTCAACGATCTCCGCCGCGAGGCGTCCCGCAAGCAAGCCGCCGTCAATTCACTCGAAACGCAGATCGGCGAAATCGAGAAGACGAGCGAATCCCTCAAGAACGCCTACGCCGACTACGTCGTCGCCGTCTATAAAGGCGCGTTCGACGATATGCTACTTACGTTGCTCGACGCCGAATCGCTCCAACAGGCGATCCTCCGCTACCAATATCTCCGCCGCTTCAGCGAGCGGGGCGAGGAGAGTTTGGCGGCGCTGAAGGATTCGCGCCGATCGCTCGACGAGAAACGCTCCGCGCTGGAAGTGGAGCGAGCCGATCGCGCGCGCGCGCTCCGCGAGAAGAAGACGGAGGAGGAGGAGCTCGCCAAAGGCCTCCGCGAGAAGGAAAAGATTTTAGCGGAAGCGCGATCCGACAAAGCCGCGCTCGAACGCGAGCTCGAGAAGAAGCGCCAAGCCGAAAGCCGCATCCGGAATATGATAGCGCAGATGGCGGCCGCGGCGAGCAAGCCGGATCCGAAACCGGAAGAGAACCGAGAGACGACCGACCCCGCGCCCGATCCGAAGCCCGCCGAAAGAACCAAACCGCTCGATCCCGCGACCGCCGCCTTCGAGGCGCTGCAAGGACGGATGCGCTGGCCCGTCACGGGCGGACAAGTTACGCGCGACTTCGGCAAAAACACCAACTCGCGCACGGGCACGGTTTCGATCAACTACGGCTTGGACATCAAGGTCTCCTCCGACCGCCCCGTCGGCGTCGTCGCCGACGGAACCGTCTCGCTCATCGATTGGATGCCCGGCTATGGCAGCGTCCTCATCGTGACGCACGCGGGCGGCTACCGATCGGTGTACGGCCACCTCGGACAGATCTTCGTCGCCGAAGGGGAGCGAGTGAAGGCGGGCGCGAGCGTGGGACGCGTCGGCGAAAGTTTGGAGGGATACGTCCTCCACTTCGAGCTGTGGCGAGAGCGCGAGAACCTGAATCCCCGCGCCTGGCTTGGTTAATGCGAAACACAAACGCGAGCGAGCATGAAAAGACAAGCGAAAAACGGCGTTTTAATGATCGCCGTCGATCAAGAGGCGTGCGACTATTGCGGGTGTTGCGTGGGCGTGTGCCCGGAGGACGCGATCGAGTTGCGCGCGGAGTTTTTGCGGATCATCGACGAGCGATGCGTTAACTGCGCGAAGTGCGTGTGGAGCTGCCCCTTCGAGGCGCTCGCGTTTCGGCGCGACGGCGTGGACGTCGGCGACTTCGGAAGGGAGGCGTCGTGATCGAGGAACGATACGACGTGGCGGTCGTCGGCGCGGGTCCCGCCGGATCATCCGCGGCGAAGGCGGCGGCACGAAAGGGCGCCTCGGTTCTCCTACTCGAAAAAGATCGCGACGTCGGCTACCCCGTACGGTGCGGCGAGGGCGTGCGGCGCAAAGAGCTGGAGGAGCACGTCGCGGTGGATCCGAAATGGATCGCCGCGAGCGTCACGAAGTTTTCGTTGACGGGACCGAAAGGTAAGGAGATCACGCTCGATCTCGGACCGAAGTGGGAGTATCTCATTTTACATCGGCGCCTGTTCGACTACGATCTCGCGCGCTTCGCGGCGGAGGCGGGCGCGACCGTGCGGACGTCGGCGTACGTGGACAACGTCCTCAAGGATAACGGCGTCGTAACGGGCGTCACGTACGAGTATCGCGGCGAACGCCGCGCCGTGCGCGCTTCGGCGGTGATCGGGGCGGACGGCGTCGAGTCGCGCGTCGGTAGATGGGCGGGAATCGAGACCGCCGTCGAGCCGCGACTGATGGGCTGTTGCGCGCAGGTAACCGCCGCGAACGTGGACGTCGATCCGACCGTCGCCGCGTTCTATCACGGTAAGGATTTCGCGCCCCTCGGCTACTTGTGGGTGTTTCCGAAAGGCGAGCGGATCGCGAACGTCGGCGTCGGCGTCTCGGGAACGAAGGACGCGACTCGGTCGGCGAGAGAATGGCTCGATTTGTTCCTGCGCGAGCGGTTTCCGGACGCGTCGATTTTAACCGAAGTGGCGGGCGGGTGCCCGAGCGCGAACGGACTCGAGCGCTACTCGGTTCCCGGCTTGATGTTGGTCGGCGACGCCGGCAGGCACGTGAACCCCTTGACGGGCGCGGGTATTCCGAGCGGTATGACGGGCGGCGCGATCGCGGGGGAGATCGCCGCGGCGATGGCGCGGAAATCCACACCCGACCTCGCGCTCGACTTTGACGCGCGCTACCGACGGAAAATCGGCTGGCGCCACGACGGCTACGAGAAGGTGCGCGACAAATTCTACTCGGCGAGCGAGGAGCGCCTTGAGGAACTCTTCGACCTCTTCCTCGAAGTGCCGCCCGAGAAGCGAACGCTCAGACGCGTCGTCCAACACGCGTTGGCGAAGCATCCGAAATGGTGGAAACTCGTCTTTAAAATCTTTTTTAATTGACGAGACGCCTCGCGAAACTTGTGAAACGGGGAATCCGTTTATAAGTTGCGAGCAGCCGGACCGACCGATGCCGTTCACCTTCTCGCATATCGCCGCCGTCGCCTGGGTGCGGAGCCGTTGGCTCCCCTACTCGGCGCTCGTCGCGGGCGCCATCGCGCCCGACTTCTCCTACATCGTCTTTCGCGGTCACTACGCGCACAACCTCGCGGGCTTGTTCTATTTCTGCATCCCCGCCGGGCTCTTGGCGTTCTACTCGTTCCACTTCCTAATGAAGGAGCCGCTGCTCGCGTTGGCGCCTCCCACGCCTCGACGCCGATTGGCGCGGGTGTTCGGCGATCACACGAATTTTGAGATCGTCGAGACGCTTAAGGTGTTCGCCGCGGTGCACGTCGGATCGGCTACGCACCTCCTGTGGGATTCTTTCACGCACGACGGCGGCTATCTCGTCGTTCTTCTTCCCGAAATGCGGGAACCGCTCTTCACGACGTTCTTCGGAACCACGCCGCTCTACCGCTTCCTCCAACACGCGAGCACCGTCGTCGGGTTGGCGATCGTCGCTCGGATCGCGATCGTCCGCTACGACGAGATTGATCCGCGCGGATGGAAGACGGCGCTCCGCGAGTTCCTCACGTCTCGCGCCTTCGCGTGGACGGCGGCGGTCCTCGCCGCGATCACGCTCGTATCGGCGGTCGTCGGATGGTCGCGCTACGACGTCCTCGCCGACTTCGCGGTCTTTCCGCGATTCCTCGTGCGCTCAATTAAGTTCGGGATGGGGTTGACGCTCGGCGTGATGACGGCGTACTCGATCGTCCGGCATATCCTGCGGAAGGCGCGGCGCCGGGGTCTCGTGAAAAACGACGCCCGACGCGACGCTCTTCCGCAAGAATCAGAACTCTAAGCTGACGCCGATCGAAGGCAACACGCCGATGGAGCTCGCGCGGTCCTCCTTCTGTTCCGCGTAGTCCCAACGGACGGTCGAGACGTTGTTCCGATTGTACACGTTCTGCACGTCGAGGAAGGCGATCAGCGTTCCCCAATCGAAGAACCATCGGCGATCGACGCGGAGATCGAGACGATGCGTCGGGTCGAGCCGCTCGCTTAAGTACTCCGACGCCTTCTGCCACCCGTTCGGCGCATAGTAAGGAGTGTGGGGTCTGCCCGTCGCGAACTGAAACTTCGCGCTGAATATCCACTTCTCGTTTGGCTGGTAGCCGCCGCTCGCGCTCACGATAACGCGCTGGTCGTAGAGTCCGGGTCGTTCGACGCCGTCGAGCGGCGTGAAGTACGTCTCCCCGAGCGTGAGACTCATAATGCCGTAGAAGGGCAGGTCGGAGAGCTTCTTCTGCGCGGAGAACTCGACGCCGCGCGAGTAGCCCTCCGCCTTCGGCTCGAGGTCCTCGAGACCGAACGCGGCATAGTTGTCGTTCGGACCGCCGAAACCGCCGCCCGTGTTGGCGAGCGCGAGGTAGGGGCGCAAGACGCTCGTCGGATAGTCGGCGTAGTCTTTCACGTACGCCTCGACGTTGAGGCGCGTATCCTCGCGGAGGCGGTAGGCGACGCCGCCGACGTATTGCGCGGCGCGTATTTGCCTCAGGTCGTCGTTCCGACTTCCCTCGGCGAGCCAAATGTAGGACGGCGCTTGGTGATAGACGCCGACGCTCGCGCTGAGCGTGAACGCGTCGGAGAGGCGGTACGCCGCGCTCGCGCGGGGCGAGAAGGTTTGCTTCTCGTCGATTCCGTCGAAATAGTCGGTGCGCGCGCCGAGGTTGACCGTTAGCGTATGTCCGAACGTTTGCGTCCAATTGGCGAACGCCGCCCATTTCAGATAGTCGTGCGT
>WJMR01000239.1 GCA_014727845.1 Ignavibacteriales bacterium | reverse complement strand
GATATTCCACAATGTGTTCTACGACAACAACACCGCCGCCAACGCGCTCATAAACCTTACGCCCACGGGCGTTGAGCGCGGGTGGACGGATATCCGCAACAACGTTTTCGTCGGAAACGCGACGACGGCGCCGAACTTGGCGCTCTTCGAGACGGACGGCGCCTCCGAACAACTCGGCGACTTCTACGAGGGCTACAATCTCTTTTACAACAACTCGACCGACGTGTTGCGGTTCAACTACGACCCGACAAAGGCGTACCTCGTTAACGAGGCGTCGTTCGGAAACAATCTGACCGTCGATCCGCAATTCGTCGATTCGGCGGGATGGGATTTTCGCTCGTGGACGGGAACGGCGACCGAAGGCGCGGGCGCCGTCGTCGGCGAGTTCTATCCCTCCAAGCCGCCGAACGTCGGGTTGCTGAACCAAATCGGATCCATCCTCTCGCTCAAGTATCCCGTCGGCGCAGAGAATTTCACGCAGGGTGAATCAATTACGATCACGTGGGGATATAGCTTGGTCTCGAGCGTGGATATCGATTTCTCCGACGACGGCGGCGATACGTGGACGTCCGTCACGACGGGAATATCCGCCGGAAATTTGAGCTACACCTTCACGATACCCTCGGACGTCGAGTCGCCGAACTGTTTCATCCGGATTTCGGACGCCGCCGATTATCGCTCCAACGACTTCAACCAGAAGCCGTTCACGGTCGTAGCCGCCCAACTCGATCTCTCCACCTTCCACGAGCATATGAGCTTGGAGCCGGGCACGATTCACAACGTAACTTGGAACTCGTCGGCGGTGACGAACGTCTCGCTCGACTACGCGCCCGCGGTCGCGGGACCGTGGACGTTTGTGGACGACAATATCGCCGCGAGCGGGGGATCCTACGACTGGACGGTTCCCGACCACGAGGGATATAGGTTTTACTTCCGAATCGCGAATCAGGACAACCCGACGAACGTGAACGACGTGCGCGGCCCCTTCTCCATTCTCGAGCCGTTCCCGCTCGAACTCGCCACGCACGCCACCGCCGCGAGCGCGCTCTACGGCGTCGAGCTCGTCAACGCGACGACGGCGTACGTCTGCGGCGTGGGGGCGGCGTTCCGGACGACCGACCTCGGCGAAACGTGGGCGAACGTCTCGACGGGCTTGGGACCCGAAGCGCTCTACGCTATGGATTTCGTCAACGAGGAAACGGGATGGGCGGTCGGTTCCGACGGCGCGATTTATAAATACTCGAACACCTCGGGCGCGTGGACGGATCAACGCGTCTCCGGCAACAACGACACGCACTACGACGTCCACGCGATCGACGAGAACCACGCGGTTATCGCCTCTTCCACGGATCACATACTTAAAACCGAAGACGGCGGCGCCACGTGGAGTCAAGTCTTTCTCTCCTCCGATGGGGAAATCCGTTCCGTGCAATTCCTCGATCCGCTACTCGGCTACTGCGCCACGAACTTCGGGACGATACTCCGCACGACCGACGCGGGCGAAACGTGGACGCAACTCCCCCCGACGTTCGACGAGCTGTACGAAGTCTTCTTCGCGGGGGAGAACAACGGCTGGGCGGTCGGCGCAAACTCCACCATCGGCTCGACGACGGAGGCGGGCGCCAACTGGGGCCTCGCCACGCTCGGCGCCGTCTCGTCGGATTTCGCCGACGTCGATTTCGTCAACGATATGCGCGGCGCCGCTTGCGGAACCAACGGAACGTTGCTCGTAACCGACGACGGCGGATTGAATTGGGACTACGCCATAGCGCAAGGGACGAACACCTTCACCGATCTGGATTACTTCGACGTCAACACGCTCGTCGCCGTTGACGCGAGCGGCAAATTCTTCGTCCTCACGGGCGCCGGCGTAGAGATAACGCAACCCGGCGCGGGCGAAGTGTTTCAATCCGGAGAAACAAAGCCGATCGAATTTTCCGCGAGCCCGGACGTAACAAGCGTCGCCATCCGCCTCTCGACCGACGGCGGCGCGACGTGGAGCGACGTCGAGACCGCATGGCCCCGCCCCGCCGGCAACCCGTTCACCTACGATTGGACCGTTCCCGCAACGCCCTCCGACGCGTGTATCATAGAAGCGTCGGACGCCGACCGACCGTCGCGATCCGACAGAAGCGACGTCTTTGCGATCACCACCCACGCCTCGGGAGACTACCTCGAAGTTTCCTATCCGAACGGCGGCGAAACGCTCGCGGTCGGCTCGACGGTCGATATTTCGTGGACGCATTCCGGCTTTACGTCGTTGGATATCCTTTTCTCGACCGACGATTTCGCAAGCGACGAAACCACACTCTTCTCGAACGTCGCCGCGTCGAACGGCTCGGTATCGTGGACGGTACCCGACGCGGTCTCCAATCAATGCCGAATTAAAATCGTCGATTCCAACGAGCCGTTCGTGTTCGACGAAAGCGACAATGTCTTTTCAATCGAGCGAACGAGCTCGGGTTCGGTCGAACTCCTCGCGCCGAAGGGACATCAATGGTGGGTTGAGGGGAGGTCGTACGATATCCGGTGGAGCGCCTCGGATATCTCGCTATTATCCATCGATCTCACCACCGACGCGGGCGCCACGTGGTCGGAAATCGCGACGAACGTTCCCGCCGCCGACGGCGCCTACGCCTGGACCGTGCCGACGGGTATGCGCTCCTCCGAGTGCCTTATCCGCGTCGAGGACGCGTCGGACGCGTCGATCTACGACCTTAGTCATGGATATTTCATCATCGGGAAAGACACGACGTTCCTCGACCTCTTCCATCCGAACGGCGGCGAACAATTTTTCCAAGAAGGCGCGATCTACGTCGAGTGGCGCTCGGCGAACGTCGATTCGATTATCGTGCAACACTCGACCGACCTCGGCGCGACGTGGCAAGCGATTGCGCCGAAGCTTTGGGCGGATCGGATTATCTTCCCGTGGGAGGCGCCCGATCCGATGAACGCGTTCGAGAGCCACCTGGTGCGAGTCTTCGATCACGACGATTTCAACGTCGCCGACACGAGCGATCGTCCCTTCGTGATCTATCAAGGAAACCCGCCGCTGGAATTAGTCTATCCCGAGGGCGGAGAGTTTTTTGGCGGCGGCGAAACGGTGAACGTTAGTTGGAATTTCAACGGAATCGATTACGTCGATATCTTCTTCTCGTCGGACGGGCTTGGGTCGTGGCGCCCTCTCGCGCAACGCGTGGACGCGACGGGAACGCCCTACACCGTCCAACTACCCGAGCTCTACAGCGCCGATTGCTACATCCATGTGGTTGACGCCGACCGCTATTGGATCATCGCCCGGAACGACATGCCCTTCACCGTCGAAGGGATCGGCGCGCCCGACGTGGATTCCGCGATGCAAAACCTCAGAGGCGACGTATCGAGCGCCACGCTGGCGTGGAACACGGTAAACGGCGCGGACTCCTACTACCTCCAACTCGCGCGCGACGCGGAGTTCAACGACCTCGTCCTCAACATTCAACTCGCCGAGACGTCCTTCGACGTGTCGGGGTTGGAATCCGGCTCCGAGTATTTCTGGCGCGTCGCCGCCATCGTGCAGGGGCGACAAGGCGCGTGGACGCCCGCCTACCGGCTTACCGCCTCGCTCGTCGCGCCGAAAGGGTTGACCGCCGCGATGACGAGTCCCGGGTCCGTGCTTCTGCAATGGGAGGATCTAACGACCGTCGAATCCGCCTATATCGTCGAGCGGCGCAACGTGAACACGGGCGAGGACTTCGCGGAGATATTCTCCGTCGCCGCCGATATAACGAAAGTCGGCGACGCGGTGGACGACACCTCCTCATTCGTCTATCGCGTCTTCGCCGTCAACGTGAACACCCGATCGGATTACAGTAACGAGGCGGCCGTCGTAAAGGGGACGCTCACGGGCGGCTTGCTGGACGACGAGCACGTGTACTTCTACCCCAACCCGATCAACCCCGAGGCGGGCGTCGGCACGTTCCGCTTCAGTTTGTCCCGCTCCGCCGACGTAACGATCACGATCTACGACGTCGAAGGGTTGGAAGTCAACACGCTCGACGTCGGCTTCCGCGAGGAGGGAATCGAGCTCTCTTACGAGTGGGATTGCCGAACCTCGGGCGGACGCATGGTCGATAACGGCACATACTTCTACGTCATCGAAACCAACGCCGACGAGCGCGGCGTCGGGAAGCTCTCGGTGGCGCGGTAGCATTTTTTAAACTAATTTAATTACTTTATCTATTCGTGAGTATTTCTGGCGGTTGCATGAAAGCGTTTTCGATATTCTTCGTCGTGATTTTCGGTGCGGCGCTATACGGACAAGGCAAAGCGGGCGCGTTCTTGCGGAGACCCGTCGGTAGCGAGATGGTGGCGTTTGGCGGCGCGAACGCGGCGAACGTGAAGGACGTCAACGCGATCTACGCCAATCCCGCGGGGTTGCCGGAGATGATTAAGTACGACCTGATCAACCAAGCGCAGTTCTATTTCAGTCCGCAAACGCTCGGCAGACGCGAGGTCGCCGCCGCGTACGCGCGCGTCTTCCCGACCCTCTTCACCGTCGCGGTCGGCGCGTATCAATACGCGATCGACGACATCGACGGCAGAGACCAATACGGCTTCCCCACCGAAACGTTCTCGGATCAGCAAAGCTATTTCTCGCTCTCGATCGCGCGGGATTTCCACTATTTCTCCGCGGGCGTAACCGCAAAATACTTCACGCACTCGCTCGGGGCCTATACGGGCACGGGCGTCGCGTTCGACGCGGGCGCGCGCTACGCACCGATCCGCTGGGTGACGCTCGGCGTGGCGGCGCAAAACCTCGGAGCGACGGTCGGGTGGGACACGCCCACGAGCCGAGAGGAGGAGGCGCCGATGTCGCTTCGCTTCGGCGTTAAGATCGAGCAACCATGGGCGCCGCTAACGATCGTCGCCGACGGGGTGCAAACGACCGATCAAGATCTCGCGTACGCTATCGGCGCGGAGTATCGGATCATCGAGTCGTTTGGATTTCGCGCGGGCTTCCACAACGAGCGGTTTTCCTTCGGCGGATTTGCGCATCATTTTATGTACGGTTATCTTTTACAGTTGCAATACGCCGCCGCGGAGGATATCGTTTCGGCGGGACTGTCTCATCACGTAACGCTCGGCGTGGGCTTCTAATCGATCGACGCTCGGACGCGTCGCCCTCGCCGCCCGTTCCAATATCGATCCGCCCGCCGCGGAACCGGTTAACACTATGCGACACACCGCGCTTATCATTCTCGCCTGCTCGCTCCCGCTATTCTCCCAAACGGTCGAGGATAGTCTCCTAACCTTGACCAACGACGCCGAAGGAATGGAGAAAGTCGAGATCTTCGTTCGTCTGGCAAAACTCGGCAACCCCGTCGAGGAAGACAAATACCGCGCT
>WJMR01000238.1 GCA_014727845.1 Ignavibacteriales bacterium | reverse complement strand
TTGTTCTGCTCGACGGCGAAGCGGGCGGTGCGCATACCTCCGCCGTTTACCGCGCTTTCAACGAGAAGCGAGCCGAGCGAGAGCCCCGAGATGATGCGATTCCGACGCGGGAAGTTGACGGCGTCGGGCTTGGCGAGAAACGGAAATTCGCTGACGACGGCGCCGTTCTCGGAAATCCGCCGCGCAAGGTCGCGATGCCTTTCGGGATAGAGTTTGCCGAGACCGCTGCCTAAGACGGCGATCGTTCTGCCGCCCGCCTCGAGAGCGGCGCGGTGGGCGATCGAGTCGATCCCGTAAGCCATGCCGCTGACGATAACGACGCCCCGTTCGGCGAGACCGCGCGCGAATCGCTCGGCGTGCTTTGAGCCGTAGTGCGACGGTTTGCGCGTCCCGACGATCCCGATCGCGGCTTCGTCGGCGGCGTGAATATCGCCCCAAACCGAAAGCGTGATCGGCGCGTTATAGATGCGTTTGAGCCAATGCGGATAGGAGGGGTCGAGATAGCTTAGCAGTTTGGCGCCTATTTGCCGACAATAGGAAAGCTCTCGTTCGAGCGTCCGGACGGCTTCATCGCGATACTTTCTCGCGGAGAGGGCGACGGCGGCGATTTTTTGCTCAAATCCGTTGACGGCGATTATATCGGCGCGGTCGGCGCGGAGGGCGTCGCCGGGGGAGCCGAATTTGGCGACGAGCGCGCGAATCCGTTCGGGACCCAAGCCGGGAGTAAGTTGGAGAGCGAAGAGATCGGCGAGTTCCTCAAAGTGCGAAGGGTCGGCGGTCGGTTCGGTCATGCCGTCACACGAGAATCCTTGACGGAGAATTGATCGACGACGGCGACGATGATCGAGTGCACGGGCGCGCGTTGATGCCCCAGAATCTGTTGCGCGGCGTCCCCTTCCTGCGCCACAAGCACGGTGTCGCCGATACCGGCGTCCACAAAATCGAGCGCGACGACGTCCTCGCCGTCGAGATAGTCGCCCTCGAAATCCACCGCGCGAGTAATGAGAAGTTTGTGCCCCGTAAGCTCGGGGTCTTTCCGAGTGGAGACGACCGTCCCCTTAACCTTCGCCAACGTCACCCGAGGGTTCCTCTTCGGTTCCGTTCTCGCGCCGTTTTTTATAGAGGATCGCCAACGGGAAGATGGCGACATAGGCGACGAACAGAACGATCGGCGAGACGACGAGCGATTCCGTGCTGTGCCACGGGCCCACCGAAAGCAAATAGAAGCCGAGAATCAGAGCGACGACGCCGCCGATTAGCGCGTACACGTTGCCGGAAGTCCAATAGAATGAAAAGTCGGGTTCGTAAAACTTCTTCGCTTTGGTCGCGCGTTTTTTCCTAATAGGTCTTGCCATACTTTCTCCAAAATAAAAAAAAGCCCAGCGTTGGGGGAGACACTGGGCTGGGATAACTCACAGGTCAGGGGAGTAACCTGCGAGAGATGGTTGTGGAAAACACATTTGCAATATAGCGCTCGGGCAGTTTAAAGTCAACTATGCGCGGTTCTTTTTGACCCGCCCGCGTAAACAATTTTTTTGATCGTATCGAATTGTAGATTCGGATATTCCATCTGAATCTCGTCGATAGCGTCGAAAGAACACGTTTTCCGTTCGCGTAAATCCTGATAGCGTTGGCGTATATGGAAATTACGCACACCACGTTGGTCTATTAATCCGTTGTTGTCTAACAGATAATAGATATCGTCGCTAATCAGATCCGAAAGCGGGTTCTCATTTGTTTTCTTGATTTGCGCCATAGCGCTCTCCTCTTGTTGGTGATACGGGCGTATCGATTTTGAGCTCCGCCTTACCCCGCTTCCGTCCGATCGTCCGAAAACAGCGAGAGCTCGTAACAAGAGGATATTCAAAGAACAACCGCTTTCCGATCACTAATTTAGGATAATTTAGGAAAGACGCAAGAGACGCCACAATCCCCTTCGGAAGAATAACGACAATTGTGAGCCGCGTCACATCCGAGTAAAATTCCGCTCATCCGGCCCGCAGGCGCGGGTTTATAGGGGAACAATTCGGTCGAATTTGGGAACGTTTCGGCGCGTATGGTTGTTCTGTTGGAAAAGAAATGATCGCGGCTCGCTTCCGGCGAATTGTCGCGATTAACCGCGCAGAAAGGAGGCGCATCGTGAGTAAGAAGAGAATCGTTCTCGTGGAAAAAAGCTCGGTGGCGACCTCGGCGTTCAAGCTTATTTTTGAGCCCGTCGAGGATCTGGAAATCGTCGCCGCTTATGGCAACGTAAAAGAGGCGTTGGAATCCGACTCGCTGAAGAGAGCCGACGCGCTGATTATGAACGTCGGGATGGCCGACGAAGACACGCTCCAATACATCGCCGAGAACTACCACAACTTGGCGGTTATGATGATCGGTCTGCCGGATCGAGGCAAGAACGCCTTCGATCAGATCCGCGCCGGCGAGTTCCGCTATATGATCGAGCCGAACGAGCTTGGTCAGTTTATGAACTCCTTGCGAGGCGAAATCTCGGCGAAATCGCCAAGCGTCCGCGCCCCAAGCGAGCCGAGAAAAGCCCTGGCGACCGAACGACCCACCGGCGGCGGCGTCGAGCTCCTCTCCGACCGCGAGCTCAAGATACTCGAGCGCCTGGCAAAAGGGAAATCCTACAAGGAAATCGCGTATGATATGTACCTCTCGCTCGGCGGACTGAAGTATCACATCCGCAATATATATCGGAAACTGAACGTCAAGTCGCGCTACGAAGCCGTTTCAAAAAGCTACGGCGCGAGCTAACGAGCAATGGCGGTTAACGAGTAAACGAAACGGGATCCTTCGCGATCCCGTTTTTTATGGATTGTTATCCGTATGCGTTATATCACAACCCGTTAGTTCGCAATTTTGTATCTTGTAGATAAGAACGTGGATAAGCGAGGGATGTGGGCGGCGCGAAACGCTATCCGAAATCCGTTAATCGACGAAAAATCCGAACGTTGGCGGGCAATATTTTTTGCCGTAACTTTATTGAATCGTCGTTTATTCTCATGGAAACTTTCTCTATATTCAACGGACGGACCCGATATCGGGCGCTCTCGTCGAAACGCGATTAGGCGAGAGAACGGAGCCGGAACGCATGGACTACCTAATTGTCTTTTTTACGAGTCTCATCTTTACGCTGAGCTTGACGCCATACTTGATCGACTATTTGATCAAGATCGACGTGGTGGATAAGCCGAGCAAACGGCGCGTTAATCAATCCGCCGTGCCGCGTATGGGCGGACTCGGCGTTGTGTTCGTTTCCTTGGCGATGCTCGGATTCTTCTACGACGATCTCGCCTCGCTCCAATTCTTCTTTATCGGCTCGGCGCTCATCGTATTCTGCGGCGCGTTCGACGACGCGTTCACGCTGAGTTGGTCGAAGAAGTTCATCCTTCAGTTCTTCTCCGCCGCCTTCCTGCTCGTGCATTTCCTCCCGCAGTTCAATACGGTCGTCATCTTCGGCGTCGAGTTCCCCCCCGCCGTTAGCCACCTGATTTTCCTGGTCTTCATCGCGGGCGCGATCAACTCGCTGAACTTAATGGACGGGCTGGACGGATTGGTCGGCGGCTTCTCGCTGGTCATCCTCACCACGCTCGCGGCGCTCTCGCTCTACGCGGGCTTACCCGTCGTCACCCTCTTCGCCGTCTCCCTTGTCGGCGGCGTCATCGGCTTTCTAAAATTCAACGCGTATCCGGCGAAGATTTATCTCGGCGACGTCGGATCGCTGACGCTCGGCTACTTCCTCGTCTTCGCCGCCGTCGCGGTCTCGCTCCGATATCAACCCGCGACGCTCGACCTCACCTTCCCGATCATACTACTCGGCGTGCCGATCCTCGACACGATGAAGGTGATGCTGCTGAGAATCCTAAATAAAACCAACCCGTTTCTGCCGGATAAGAACCACTTCCACCACGTCCTCTTCGGCAACAAGGTGCGCCACAAGGTCGCCGTCTTTTTCATCCACGGAACGGGCTTGGCGTTCGTAACGCTCGCGCTCTTCTACCTCAAAACGGGACCCTCGGTTTATATCACCATAGCGTTCGCGCTCTTGGCGTTGGGGATCTTCTCCGCCAAACCCCTCGCGCGCATCGCATCGCGGATGTATCCGTTGCGCGAATCCGTACGACGTGTGTACGACTTCCCCGCCGATTTCCTTCGGCGCAACCGGCGCGTCATCGTCGGTCATGTAATCGCCGTCTCCACCGTAGCCGCCGTCGCCGTGCTCGTTTCCACCTTCCCCGTCAGTTCGTCGCTCGACGTCGTCGATCTCGTCGCCTTTGTCGTCGTCGGTTTGCTCTTTTTGGCGATCGCCCTGCTCCACAATCGGATGTCCGACACGGTGCAGCACTTCTACATTTTCGTTAATCTCGCGATCTATTTCCTCTTCAACCACATCGACGAGATATTCAATCCGGGCGCCGAAAGCGCGCCGATCGCTTTTTCCAACCCCCTCTTCGTCGTCGCCGCGCTCACGCTTTCCGTCGTCGTGGTCTTCTTCCTCCTCAATCGGAACGCCCTCGGTTCGCGCGGATCGATGATCTACCTTTCGGGATTGGATCTTATCGTCATCGTCTCCATAACGCTCACGTTCATTCTGGAAAGCTTCTTCCAATCCCTGAACATTAGCGTCCTCGCCGTCTGCCTCCTCCTTTCGTTCGTCCTCTACTTATGGTATCGGATCGTCTCCTCGCTCGTCTCCTCGGGCGCGAATTACTTCTTCTACCTCTCGTTCCTCCCGCCCCAAACGGCGCTCTTCACGCTCATCTTCATGAAGTAAGCGCCTCGACGCCGCGCTACTCCGGATCCTCGATATGCGCGAAGTATTCTTTCGGAAGCGTCGCCCGCGCGGTTTGCGCCGCCGAAAGCGTTTCAAACACGCCGAAGACCGACGAGCCGCTACCGCTCATCGAGGCGAAGACCGCGCCCATCCCCTCGAGTCGTTCCTTCAGCTCGCGGATGGCGGGCCGACTCGCGAAGACCGTTTCCTCAAAATCGTTTGTAACGCGTTTTCGGAATTTCCGGAAATCACGCGGTTCCCCTCGGCAGATTTTCCGTAAATCCGCGCTCACTT
>WJMR01000237.1 GCA_014727845.1 Ignavibacteriales bacterium | reverse complement strand
GAAGGAGGGGCGAAGCGGGGGTTCTCTTTTGGGGCGGCGCGACTAACCATCTCGAAGGAGGGGCGAAGCGGGGGTTCTCTTTTGGGGCGCCGCGACCAACCATCTCGAAGGAGGGGCGAAGCTACGCTCGTCCGGTTCCTTTTGCCGAAGGCGGCGCGCGTAATATTGGCGTTCTCCTTATTCTTTTATGTGGCGCTTGTCGTCGGTATTTGATATGTTCCATCCGAACTATGTTGCGGCGCCTCTATCGCCGTCGGGGCGCGAAATAATCGGGGAAATATGCTCGCCAAATTTAGAAAGGACGCAAGATGAAACGCGCGCTTATCATCGTCGCCGCGGCGCTCGTGGCGTATGTGGTCGGTTGCGGAACGTCGTACGACGTCGCCGTCGAACGGTTCTCGCCCGAGGGGGAAGTCCGGAATTTACAGACGTTCACCGTCGAGTTCACCGAGGACCTCGCCCCGCCCGATAAGCAGAACGAGTGGCTCGACGAGGAGTTCATCGAGTTCGATCCGCCGATACAAGGCAGGTTCAAATGGACATCGCCGCGCACGCTCATCTTCTCGCCGGATCAACCGCTCGACCCGATGCGCGCATACACCGCCGCCGTCACCGACGCCGTCCTCTTCGGCAAAGACCTTTCGGCGGATTTCGAGACCGTCGAGTTCCACACCCCCTACTTCGACGTCGTCGGCGTGGATTTCTTCTGGGCGAACGTGCCCAACGAATACTACAAACTGACGGTGCAGGGGAACATCCGCTTCAACTATCCCGTCGATCCCGATAAGCTTAAAGGCGCGCTCGAGGTGCGGAAGGACGGCGAAGAGTGGAAGACGATCGATATCGTTTCCGACAAGCCCTCGAAAGTGATCGCCGTGAATTTCGGCGAGATTAAGCAAACCAAGCGTCGGCAGAAGTTCGAGGTGCGCGTCGCCGAGGGGCTCGGCTCGACGATCGAGGGTAAGCCGCTCGAAGAGACGCGGCGCTTCGAGTCGGATCTGCCGCCCATCACCGAGTTGGCGATTACGGGCGTCGCGTCGGGTTACGACGGCGACCGAGGGTGGATCGAAGTCTCCACCACGCAGCCCGCCGACGAGAAGAAGCTCCGCGAGTACGTGGACGTCGAGGGCGCGCGCAACGTGCGCTTCTCGGTCTCCGCCAATCTTTTCCGCGTCGAAGCCGACTTCGGCGGGCGCGACGAGGCGAAGATACTGATTAAGAAAGGGCTCCCCGGGCTCTACGGCGGCAAACTCGAGGACGAGTTCGAGCAGACCGTCTCCCTCGTCGATATCGCGCCCTCCATCCGGTTCGCCGACAAGAAGGGGAAATACCTGATGTACGGCGGCGAACGAAATCTCGCGCTCAACGTCGTCAACGTCGAGGCGGTCGATATCGAAGTTCACCGCGTCTATCGGAACAACATCCTCCACTTCCTCAACAGTCATTCTTATTATTATAGCGACTACTACGCCTCGAGCTCGCAATCGCGGAGCTACTACGTCGGGAACTACGGCAAGGAGCTGTATAAGGAGACGAAGCGGCTTTCGGGCGGAAGGAACTGGCTCGAGAAGGTTGGCGTGAATCTCGACAAGGCGATTAAGAACAAGGAATACACGGGCATCTACGTCGTTAAGGCGATGTCGTCGGAGGATCGGTGGATCAACGACTCGAAGATGCTCGCGGCGAGCGATTTGGGCGTGATCGCCAAGCTCGGAACCGACGAGCTCTCCGTTTTCGTCAACTCGATTAAATCGGCGACGCCCGTGAGCGGCGCGGTCGTTTCGCTGATCTCCGAGACGAACCAGACGATCTTCGAGGGGGCGACCGATCAAGACGGTATGGCGCGCTTCGACGGCGTCGCCGAGAAACTCGATCGCTTCCGACCTCGGCTCGTCGTCGTCGAGAAGGGGAACGATTTCAACTACATCGATCTGCGCGAGACGGAGATCGAGACGTCGCGCTTCGACGTCGGCGGCAGATACGAATACGCGCACGACTATAACGCGTTCATCTACGGCGATCGGAATCTCTACCGCCCGGGCGAGACGGCGATTGTGACGGCGATCGTCCGCGACGAATATTTGCAACCGACGGCCGGCGAGCCGCTGAACGTCAAAGTCCTCACCCCGACGGGCGCCACCTTCG
>WJMR01000236.1 GCA_014727845.1 Ignavibacteriales bacterium | reverse complement strand
GTCGTGGAGTTGGGATTTTCGGTGTACCTCCAACGCGCCGCCGCCTCCGACGCGCGTTTCGACGAGCGTTTCTTAGAGGCGGGGAGGGCGCGGCTTTGGTCGTCGTTGCCGTATCTCCTCCTCGTCGCCCTCTATTTCGTCGCCTTCGGCGCCTTTGACGCCGCGTTGATCGCGCTCGCCGCGGGATCGGTGTTCGCCCTCGGCGTGAACGTTATGTTGACGCATGTTCTCTACGGGAAGGGACGATATCGGGAGGCGTTCGTGTACCTCGTCGTCGGGAGAGGCGCGCTGCTCGCGGCGTTGGGCGCGGCATGGTTCTCCGAGGCGCGCTACGAGTGGTTTTTCGGCGCGTTCGTTTTGGGAGAAGCCGTACGCGCCGCGCTCGCTCTTCGCGCGCTCCGACGAGAAGGCGCCCGAATCGACCGGCGGCTACCGCGACTCGGGCCGCTTCGAGAAATTCTCGGTTCCTCGACGCCCTTCGCGCTCTCCGCGTTGTGCGTGATTCTCTACGATAAAATTGACATAATTCTCTTAAGCGAGATCGGCGGACTCGCCGACGCGGGAATGTACGCCGTCGCCTACGCGCTCTACCGTTTCCCGCAAGCCGTGACGCCCGCGTTCTACGCGCCGCTCTTCACCAACCTTTCCAAAACATACGCCGAGAAGGGCGTCGTTCGCTTGTCGGATATCGCGACGCCCGTCCTCGGGGCGTTGGCGACGAGCGCGGCGACGGTCGCGCTCTACTTCGCCTTCGCCGAACAATTCGTGCCCGCGCTCTACGGATCCGCCTACGCCGAAAGCGCGGAGTTGGCGACGGCGCTTTCACTCGCGCTGCCCGGCGTGTTTCTTAACAACGCGACCGGCGTGACGCTCAACGCCGCGAGACGCGAACGAACCGTCTTCGCCACCACGCTCGGCGCCGCCGTCGTCAACGTCGCCCTCAACATCGCGCTCATACCGACGTACGGCGCGGTCGGCGCGGTCGTCGCGATGATCGCCACCGAGTACTCGCTCTTTGGCGCGCAAGCCGCGGCGATACTCGGCGCCAAAATAGTACGAACGTCATGAACATTCTTCTCGTCGGACAATATGAAACGGAGGGCGCGCCGAGCGGACCGGTCGCCTATGCGCGTCGGCTCTATCGCGAACTTCTCGAACTCGGCGAGGAGACCGATTTCGCGACGTACTTTTACAAGTCGTCGCCTCGATCAAACTTGTGGCGACGGCTATTCGGAGAAGAGCGCGTCTCTCGGGATCCCAAGGTAGCGCGGTTCGGAGCGGCGCGACTCGTCGCAAGGATCGCGTTCGGCGGATACGACGTCGTGCACCTCGTCACTCGAGATCGATTCCAACTCGCGATCTTCGCGTTGAGAATTCTTTTCCGCGCAAAGATCGTCGCGACCGTTCACGGAATCGTCGCCGACGAGTTACCGGAAAACGCGGGAACGCGCCGGGACTTTCGACTCGAAAAGCTACTCGCAAAACACGCCGACGGATTGGCGTTCGTATCGGAGCGCCATCGCGCGCGCTTCCACAAACGATATGAAATCGCCGCCCTCTCGACAACCGCGCCGCACGGGGTTGACGAACGATTCCTTGCCGTCGAGAGGCAAGCGAAAGAGGAAAACGCGCCGCTTCGAACCCTGTTTTACGAGGGATGGGACGACGTCGATCGCGGACTCGACGCGTTCCTACGCGCCTTACGGGAGACCGACGCGAACGTCGAGGTTGTCGCGCTCGGCGCGCCGCGTGAAAACTATTTCAACGACGAACGCGTGCGCCGGATCGAGCGGGCGCTCTCCCGCGACGAGTTGGCGGCGCTCTTCGCCGATACCGACGCGTTGTTTAAATCCACGACGGTCGAATCTTTCTCGATGATCGTTCTTGAAGCGGCGGCTGCGGGCGCTGTTCCCGTCGTCTCGGAGAACGTTGGCGCGGCGGACTACTTCGATCACGCGACCGAAGCGATCGTCTATCCAAGCGAATTCATCGAAGAAGGGGTCGCGGCGCTTGGACGACTGCAACGAGATCGCGACGAACTCGCTCGGCGCTCCGAGCGTTGCCGACGCGTCGGCGAGCGGCTTACGTGGCGACGATCCGTCGAGCGACACCTCGAACTCTATCGCGAGGTTCGCGAAAGGCGAGTCCGATGAAGACGACCTCGCGACAACTCATACGACTCGCGTTCGTCGCCGCGCTTCTCAATCTCGTCCTCTTTGGAATCGGCGCGGCTGCGGGAGACGCTTCGGCGCGCGAGCGGTACGTTCCCGACGACGGCTACTACTACGTTGTGTTGGCGCAAAACTTTGCGGAACATGGCGAATGGACGTTCGACGGCGAGACGACCGCGACGGGGTTTCATCCGCTCCACGCCTACCTTGCGGCTACCGCGGCGTACGTCTCTCTTTCCTCCGCGTTTGGATTCGCGATTCTCTTCGGTCTCGCGCTCGTACTCCTCGTCGCCTCGTCGGCACGGCGCCGCGCCGTTAAGCATGACGACGCGTCGATTCTCGCGAGCGCGGCGATAATCCTTTCGTCACTCGGCGTCGTGTACAATACGATCTCGGCGACCGAGTGGGCGCTCGCCGTCGCAATCTCGTGGTATTACTGGCGCGCCCACTTCGAAGAGGAGACGCGGCAAGGCGCGTGGAGCGTCTTAGCGCTGGGCGCGGCGGGGTCGCTCGCTCGATTCGAGTTCGTTGGATTGACTATAGCCGTCGCCGCGTCGTCGGCTCTCGTCGCGTTGTTCGAAGACGGACGCCGGACGAATCTCCGCGAAAGTTTGGCGGGCGTGGCCGGAGCCGCGTTCGGAGCGGCGATCGTCGCGGCGCACAACTTCGCCATTTCGGGCGCGGCGCTCTCGTCGAGTTCTCGCGTCAAATTGCATTGGTCGGAGCTTGTCGGCCATTCGCCTCTGCCGTTCCTCGCGACGGCGTCTCGCTCGATACTCTCCGCGCCGCGTTTTTCGGACGTCCCGGCATTCAAGTATGCTTTCGTCGTTATAATTCTCACAGTCGGCGCGATCGTCGCTTGGTTTATTATTCGGCGGCTTCGTCGGAGCTCGTCGCTCAAGAGCGAAGCGAGCGCCTACCTCGGAGAAGCCCAAAACGCGCCGGTCGTCGCGGCGTTGTTGACGCTCGCGGGTTATGCGGCGTTCTACTCGTTTAACGCGGGCGGAGCGCAACTCTGGCACTCGTCGCTAATCGTCGTGCCCGCCGCGACGTTACTACGTCGAGCCGTTCGTTTTGGACTCCGTCGTCGCGAACGCGCGACCGCCTACGTCGTCGCGTCGGCGGTCGGGTGGAACGTCGCGTTCACGCTCGCGTCGCCTCCGTTCCATCAAGAGCAGGCGGGAGCGGCGGCGTTCGGCGTCGCCCTCGCGGAGCGTCATCCCGATTCGCGCGTCGCCGCGTGGGACGCGGGCGTCGTAGGATACCACGCAAACCGCGCCGTGATCAATCTCGACGGCTTGGTGAACGACGAGGCGGTTCCGTACATTATCGGCGACTCGATAGAAACGTACCTTGCGCGCAAGGAAATCGATATTCTCGCTCAAGAACCCTACGGCGACCGTGCGCGTCTCGGACTCGCCGACTTTGATCTCGAACCGTATCTCGAGCGAGACACGATCGCCGGAAGAGTAGCGTGCATCGTCGATCGCGAACGACTCGTCCAACGATTGCACGAAAGAGAGGAATACAACGCGTCCCGTTAAGGTCGGACATATCGTCAATCTCATCACGGGCAAGGCGGACGGGGTGTTCACGCATCTCCGACAATTGGCTCGTTACGCCGCGTCGGCGGACGTGCGTCACGCCGCGCTGTTCCAAGGCGGCGAGGAAATCGCGCGCGCGTTCCGCGAGCTCGGCGTCGAGACGGACGTCGCCGAGTCGTTGGCGGGCAAGAACGTATTTACGATCTATCGCGACGTCAAACGGTTCGTCGAGCGCCGCGAGATCGACGTGATTCATTCGCACTTAATAAAACCGTACGTATTTGGCGGATTGGCGAACCTACGGACAAAGCGCGGACACGCGTACAACTACCACGGGTTGTTCATCGAGAATCCCTACAACTCCGCGCTCGAGAAAAGGTTCTATCGCGTCGCGCATCGTCTCATAACCGCGCGGGGCGCGGTTGACGCGGCGGTGGCGCCGTCGCGAGCAAGCGCGGAAATCGTACGCGCCGAGACCGACCGCTTCCCCGAGATCCTCCACTACCATAACGTCGCCGAACCGATCTCCGAAGAACAAAACCCCGAGATCGTTCGTCGTATCGAGAACGCGAGAGCGGCGGGAAGCAAGCCGGTCGCGGTCGTCGCAAAGGCGGAAGTCGCCAAGCGCCTCGACGTCGCGTTGCGCGTCGCCGACCGATTGCGAGAGGAGCCGATCCGGTTTTTCTTTTTCGGAGACGGTCCGCAACTCGACGAGGCGCTCGCCCTCCGGAAACAAATGGCGTTGGAGCGGACGACGGAATTCCTTGGATTCGTTCCCGGCGCGCCCGCGTATCTTCCTCGATTCGACGCGGCGTTGTTTTCGTCGGATAGGGAGGGAACGCCGATAGCGCTCGTCGAGGCGATGGCGGCGGGCGTTCCCGTCGTCGCCACGGACGTCGGCGGCGTGGGGGAGACGACGCGCGATCCCGAGTGCGCTCTCCTCTATGAGCCGAGAGACGACGAGGCGGGCGCGAGGTTGTTACGACGCCTTCTCGAGGACGAAGCGTTGCGACGAAAACTCGGGGAGAACGGACGGGAGGCGGCGCGACGACGACACGATCCCAAACGCTTCGCCGAATTCTTTCTCGCGCTCTACCGAAGATTAGCCAAGCGGGACGCGTACGTATGAAGATTCTCGAACTGACCAGATCATTCTATCCGTCGATCGGCGGACTTGAGCGGTTCGTCGCAAATCGATTGAAAATCTACGACGCGCTGGGCTACGACTATCGTCTCGTTAGCACCGACTTCTCCTCCGAGAAGCGAGACGAGGCGAAGGCGAAAGGCGACGTCGAGTTCCTGAGGCAATACACTCCCTACAACGTCACTCCCGGCGTTCGTAAAATAATGCGCGACGACTACGACGTCGTTAGCGTTCACCTCCTCGGAAGGCATTACTCGGACCTTGCGATCCGACTCGCCTCCAAACGGGGCGCGAAGGTGGCGCTTACGCCGCATTTCTCCTTCCATACGCCGAAATACGCCGCGCTTAAGCGACTTCACGAACGCTTTGTGGCGAAGAGAACCTTGGCGCGCGTGGATCGGTTGATCTGTTTCACCGACGTGGAGCGAAAGTTTTGGCGGGAGCGTTTCGAGCTTCCGACCGAGAAGATCGCGAAGATACCGCACTTCTTCGAGCC
>WJMR01000032.1 GCA_014727845.1 Ignavibacteriales bacterium | reverse complement strand
AAGATGAACTATCCGCGGGAAAGATTCAAGCCCCGGAACGCCAAAACGGTCGAGATTCCCCGGATACAAAAAAGCCCGACCGAAGCCGGGCTTGGGGGGGAATTTTGGCGGTCGCGCTACAACTTCTCGCGTGGTACGGCGACGGTGTTGAAGGGGCACTCCTCGACGGGTTGGCGCCCTTCTTTCGGATTGTCGCCGTTAAAAAAGACGTAATCGGCTTCCTTGAGTATCCGGTTAACTTCCGGCGCGGGTTTGCCGCCGACTTCCATCGCCAACGTGGGTCGGACTTCCCGCAGCAACTTCTCGGCGCCTCGGAGCGCTTGATCTTCCGCGCCCTCGACGTCGATCTTGACGAACGTCGGCGGCTCGAAATCCTCGAGGATAACGTCGAGCGTCAGCGTCGGAACGGTTATCTTTTCCCGCGCGCCGCCCATTTGCGTTCGCGCCACGCCCACGCTTTCGAGGGCGTTGCTGGCTCTGCCCCGCTCGGCGATAAGAAACGTCGCCGTTCCGCACCGATCCGAAACCGCGACGGGGAGGACGTCCATACTCAAACCGGCGTTTTCGCGTAGCTTCGCCGTTCGGCGGATCAGCCCCGCCAGCCAAATGTCGGCTTCAATCGCCAGCGAGAAATTCGTCGGAGATTTCGCCGCCGCCGCCGTCGCCAACACGCCGACGTTCGCGCCGACGTCCCACACGCGCTCGTTCTCCCCGATCTCCTCGCGCGCCAACCGAAGCACCACGTCGTCGAACGCGCTCTCGCCGCGCTTCAGATACTTCAGTTGCGCGTCGGGCGATACCACCAACGCCGCGCCGTTGAAATCCGAGGGCAACCGGCGCTTGAACGTTCTGCCCCGACCCAGACGCTCGACAATCTTTCGTATCATAGGAATCCTTCGTCGTTTTCGTATCCGAAAATACGAAATATCCGCGAAGGAGAAAGACCTACCGCCGAACTTGTCGGAAGCGGAACGAGAACTCTTCGCCCGCTATCGGCGCGACCACTTCAAGGGAATCGGCGAACGGCACGAGCGGCAGGTAGAGGAATCCGCCAAAATCCTCGCCGGGATAGATCGTCGTTTTCCGGAACACGTCGTTCCGCCAGTGCGCCATAACCGCTTCAATCTCGCCCGACTCGATTTCGTAGTCGATATTCTCTCGCTCCCAATTCGCCAACACGCCCGCGCCGTAGTCGTCGTAGTGATCGTCGTCGGTCGCGTCGGCGACGATGTCGAAGATCGTCAACGCGGCAAAGCAGCCCGTCGATGCGGCGTGGGAGTCGTCCAACTCGGCTTGGCGGCGCTCCAGCGCGCGTAACTTCTTCTCCGGATCGATCGCCCGACGCGTCTCGAGGAGCGTGTCGGAGGCGAACGCCGTTATCGTAATCGCGGCGGGATCTACCGTAATCGGCTCTTCCGACGTATTCTTCGCCGCCAAGAAAAACCGATGCTCGTCCCCCGCGCGATCCTCGAAATTCAGATACGCCGTCGCCCGCTCCCCCTCCTCGCGGAGAATCGGACGACCCTTATAATATTCGCTCGGCTCCTCGGCGACCTCCACCGAGATGACCGTCGGCGCGGAGCATGCCGTAGCCAACACGGCGACCGCCGCGGCTCTACTTATTGTGCGGATCATTGTTTTCGCTTCCCAACGTATTTTCATTGTGTTTCGTATAGTTTTCGTAGTTCGTTTGGATGTGATTCCGCTCGCGCGATAGAAAAATCCGTGCCGTACAATTGTTGCGTTTAATCCGTTTTAGCCCAATCCTCTTCTCGCCGGTGTGCGGATTTTGCTACGTCGTCGTATCAAAAAGTGGACGGCGCCGAGCGGCGCGTCACTTTGCGGCGCGTCACTTTGCGGCGCGTCACTTTGCGGCGCGTCACTTTGCGGCGCGTCACTTTGCGGCGCTCGAAAATTTCTTACCTTATCGGCTATGATTTTTACAATTCGACGGGGTTCGCGTTGAAACTCGCGCGACGTTTCGAGCGGATGTTGCCCGGCGGTTCCTTCGGCAAGCACGCGGCGATCTTGGCGCTCGGCACGGCGGCGGGACAGGGCGTCACGTTCCTCGCCTCGCCCGTTCTCACGCGGATCTACACCCCCGCCGAGTTCGGCGCCTTCGCCGTCTTCTTTTCGACGGTCAACGTCCTCGTCGCCTTCGGCACGCTCCGCTACGAGTTCGCGACGCCGCTCCCCAAAGACGACGCCTCCGCCGCGTCGATCGTCGCGCTCTGTTTCGGCGCGCTCGTTATCTCGAGCGCCGCGCTTTTTGGCGCCGCGTGGCTGTGGGGCGAGTCGCTCGTCGCGCTCCTCTCCCTCGACGCCCCCGCCGACTTCCTCCTCCTCGTCCCCCTCGGCGTCTTCGGCTTCGGCTTATTCCAAACGCTCAACTACTGGACGACCCGCAAAGAGCGCTTCGGCGTGCTGGCGACGGCGAAATCGGGTGGCGCGACCGCGGCGGTCGTCGCGCAGATACTCGGCGAACCTTTCGGCGCGAAGGGTTTGGCGGGCGGCTACATCCTCGGGCGCCTCCTCGGCGCGGCGGCGTTGTTGCGGTCCGGCGTCGTCGGCGCGCTCGTCCGCTCCCGAATCGAGATCCTCCGCGTCGCGCGCGAGTATCGCAACTTTCCGCTCTACACGCTCTGGGCGACGCTCGTCAACGCCCTCGGCACGCAGGCGCCCCCGTTCCTCCTCACCGCGTTCTATTCGCAGGACGTCGCCGGCTTCTTCGCCCTCACCATCCGCGCTCTTATGATACCCGCGGGTCTCGTCGCGCAGACGGTCGGACAAGTATTCTATCCGCGCGCCTCGAAGATAAAGGACGACCCCGCCGAAGTCCGTCGCGTCGCCGAGCGCTTGGCGACCTCGCTGCTCGTCGTCTCGTTGCCGCTATACGCTCTCGTCGGTTTCCTCGGTCCCGACGCCTTCGCGCTCGTCTTCGGCGAAGAGTGGCGCCTCTCGGGGGAATACGCGCGACTCGTCGCCCCTTGGCTCGTCTTCGCGTTCGTCTCCGCCCCGATGAGCACGCTCGCCTTCGTCCGCGAGCGACAAGGGCAAGCGTTCCTCATCACGCTCTACGAAACGGGGTTACGGATCGCCGCGCTGTGGATCGGTTCCCGCTACGACTCCCCCGAGCTTTCCGTCGGACTCTACGGCGCGGCGGGCGCGTTCATCACCGTGTTCTATCTTGGGTGGGCGCTCCGCTTGGCGGGCTCGGGCTTGCTCGCCTGGATGAGGAGCATGTCGGAGTATCTCGTCGGCGCGGTCGTCTTTCTTTTGTTGACGGGTATCGTTAACTTTTTAGGATGCGTTATTTTTGGCGTAATAGGAACGGCTTTGCTCACGGGGGCGTTCGTCGCGTGGAGCTGGCGGAAATGGTTATGGCGTTATGATCGTTGACGAGATCCGCGTCGCGGCGCTCCCCTCGTGGTATCGGAACGCCGATCAACCGCGATCGGGCGTGTACGTCGAAGAGCAAATTCACGCGTTGCAAGAGCGAGGCGTAAGGATGGACGTCGTCTATCCCGACCTCCGCTCGCCTCGCGCGCTCGGCTTCTCGGCGTTGAAAGCGAACCGATTCCAAACCTCCCTCGCCGAGGAAAGCGGCGTCCGCACGATGCGTTGGAACGGGTGGGGCGTCAACAAGTGGAAGCGCCTCCGCGCGGCTGTTTACGTTAACCGCGCCCGTCGCCTCCTCGAAGAATACGAGCGCCGCTTCGGCGCGCCCGATCTCGTGCACGCGCACAGCCACCTCTGGGCGGGCTACGCCGCCGCCGACTGGTGCGCCGCTCGCGGCGTTCCGCTCGTCGTCAGCGAACACCGAGGTATGCTCGTCGCTCGGAACGGCGAGCCGCCGGCGCTCCCGAAGTGGATCCTTCGCCATCTCCGTCGCGGGCTCGAGGTCGCCGCCGTCACCGCGCTCGTTTCCGAGGCGCAACGCCCGACGCTCGCGCCCCTCGTCGATCGCCCCGAGGAGAAGCTCCGCGTGGTTCCGAATTTTGTGGACGGCGAGGTCTTTCCCCTCTCCGCGCGCAACGGCGACGCCGGACCTACGACGCGCGTCGTTTCCGTCGGCAATCTCAAACCCGAAAAGGGATTCGACGTGCTTATCCGCGCCTTCGCCGCGTTGCGAGCGAGCCGAGAGGACGTCGAGTTGACGGTCGTCGGCGACGGTCCCGAGCGAACGCGTCTCGAGTCCCTCGCCCGCGATCTCGGCGTCGCCGGCGCGGTCGCCTTTCGCGGCTCCCTCTCGAAGGAGGCGCTCCGCGAGGAGTACGGGCGCGCGGACGTCTTCGCGCTCGGCTCTCGACGGGAATCCTTCGGCATTGTATTGTTGGAGGCGGGCGCCTCGGGCTTGCCCGTCGTCGCCTCGCGCTCCGGCGGTCCGGAGACTATCGTCTCCGAAAAAACGGGCGCGCTCGTCGAACCCGAGGACGTCGCGGGATTCGCCGCCGCCCTCGAGCGCGTCGTCGCACGTCGCGTCGATAGCGTCGCGCGGCAAGCGATCCGAGAGAGTGTGCTCGACCGCTACGGCAAAGACGTCGTCGTCGATCAAATTCTTGGAGTCTATCAAGACGCCCTTCTCGCGACCGGGCGCGGTAATCCGAAATCATGAAAATAGCGTTTCTCACTAAGTTCAACGTCGGCGTCGAAAGCGGCGTCCTGAAAAAGATCGCCCTCCAACTCAAGCTCTGGCGCTCGTTCGGCGCGGACGCCCGTCTGTTCGCCCTCGCCCCGACCGACCGCCTCTGGAGCGGGCTCGACGGCGTTCCCATCGTCGTCTCCTCGGCGGACGTGGACGGCGACGCCCGCGTCGTCTCCAAATTCCGACACCGATTTTCGGGAATGGCGAAACTGATGCGCCGCCTCGACGAATTCGCGCCCGACGTCGTTTTCTGGCGATACACCACCTACTACCCCGCCATCGCCAAGATGATGCGACGCTATCCAACCGTTCTCGAGATCAACACCGACGACCTCGAGGAATATCGCCTCCGATTCTCAGCCCTCGCCAATTGGTATCACCGCGCCCTTCGCGGTCGCGTCCTCCGACCCGCGCGCGGGATGATCTTCGTAACCGACGAGCTCCGCCGCCGTTTCGACGACTTCGACGCCGAGAAGATCGTCGTCCCGAATTCGATCGACCTTTCGGAATTTTCGCCCCCGCCCCCGCCGAACAACGACCGACCGCGCCTCCTTTTCGTAGCCGCCGCGGGACGCGCGTGGCACGGGTTCGACAAAGTGTTCCGTCTCGCCGCCCGCTTTCCCGATTGGCGCTTCGACGTCGTCGGTCCCGAGCGTTCCGAATTCGACGACGTTCCGCCGAACGTAACCGTCCGAGGCAAACTGACGCGCGAGGAATACGAGCCGATCGTGGCGGAAACGGACGTCGCGCTCGGCACCCTCTCGCTGCATCGCAAAGGTCTCGATGAGGCGTGCCCGCTGAAAGTCCGCGAGTACCTCGCCTACGGTTTACCGACCGTCGTCGGCTACCGCGACGTCGATTTCGACGACGAGGACGACTTCGTTCTGCGGATACCGAACGTCGAGCGGAACGTCGAGGAAGCCGCCGACGAGATCGCCGCGTTCGTCGAGCGTCGGAAGGGAACGCGCGTCGATCGCGAGCGCGTGCGTCGAATCGACGCGGCCGAGAAGGAGCGACGGAAGTACGACTTCCTCGCCGAGGTCGTCCGTCAATCATCCGACGCCTCGCGCGTATGAAACCCGACGCGCCCGCGACCGCTCTCGAGAAGCTCGCGATCTTCGCGACGCTCTGGATTATGAGCGGCGGGCTGATCTACTCCTTCCGACCGCAAGCTATGGACGTAACCGCCACCGAAGGGGAGCGCGTTACGCAAATCTTGCTCGGCTTGGGGTATATGCTCTTCCTCTTTCTGATGTGGCGACGCCGCGCGGAGTTCCTCGCGTTCTTGAAGCGCGATTGGTTCCTCGTGGCGCTCGTCCTGCTGGCGCTCGCGTCGGTCGCTTGGTCGCCCAATAAGTCGCTGACCGCGCGTCGCTCTATCGCCGTGCTCGGCACAACCGCCGTCGGTATCTACGCGGCGGCGCGGTTCTCGCTGGACGAGCTTGTGCGGCTTCTCGTTCTCCTCTTCGGAATCGCGACGGTCGCGAGCGTTCTCTTCTCGCTCGCCCTACCGAAGGTTGGCGTCGATCAATCCTTCCTCCACTACGGCGCATGGAAGGGAATCTATACGCACAAAAACACGCTCGGCAAATACGCCGCGTTCGCGTCGCTCCTTTTCCTCGTACAAGCGCTGGATCGCTCGCGCGGTTTGAACGTCGGGAGCGCCGCGCTTTTCGTCGTCGGTTTCGCGTGCATGCTGTTCGCCCGCTCCACCACGGCGCTCGTTACGTTCTGGGGCGTCGCCGCCTCGCTCGCGCTCGCGCCGTTCCTACGTATTAAGCGCATCGGACTGATCTACATCCTCGTTCTCGCCGGCATAGTTTTCTTCGTCTCGACCGTCGTCGCCAACTGGCAATACCTGATGGAGACGGTCGGCAAGGGTCCGACGCTCACGGGGCGCCTACCCGTTTGGTTTACCGTCGGCTATTTCATTTCGCTGAAGCCCGCGTTCGGCTACGGCTACGGCGCGTTCTGGTTGGATTGGGGCGGCGCCGCGACGACGATCACCGCCGTAATCGGGTGGTGGCCCTCCCACTCGCACAACGGTTTCATCGAGACGGCGGCGAACGTTGGACTCGTCGGGCTCGGCTTGCTTCTGGCGAGCGTCGTTAACTTTTTCGGCAACGCGCTCAAATGGTATCGCGTTCGCTTTCGCTTGCTTGATCTCGCTCCGTTGATGATATTACTGTTTATCTTCGTCTATAATTTGACGGAGACGACCTTCTTCCGACAGAACGACGTCCTATGGGCGATCTACGTCGCCTTCGCGTTCAAAGCCGCGTCGCACAAGGATATCCAACAAGGGGAGAGCCAAACCGCCCACATATGATCGACCGTAACGCCATACTCGACTTCATAATCGCGCACCGCGTCGGCGGAGGTTCGTTTCGGAATAGCTCGGGCGACTTCGCCCTCCGAATCGGCGCCGACGATTGGGACCTCTACGGCTCCATCGACGCGGCGTATTCCCTCCACATTCTCGGCGCGTTGGAGGAGACGACGCCCGACGGCAGAGAACGTTGGGCGCGCCGTCTGCTCGAGTGCCAAGACGAGGCGGGCTGGTTCACGAAGCGCAACATCCGAGGGCACGGGAAGGAGCACGCCACCGCCTACGCGCTCGGCGCGCTGACGCTACTCGGAGCGCCGGATAATCGCGACTATCTCGATCTCGCCAAACCCTTGACGGACGCGGACGATCTCCTCCTCGACCCGAAACGCTTCCGCAAATGGATCCGCCGGCTTGGCTTCAAGATCGACTTCAAGGACCCCGTCGGCGGCGCGGGATGGAACTACGTGTGGCGGAACTCGCACATCGTCGGCGGCGTCGCCGCGGCGGTCGGGATGCGGCGAGGGGATTT
>WJMR01000235.1 GCA_014727845.1 Ignavibacteriales bacterium | reverse complement strand
GACGAGAACCTCGCCTACGAGGAGGCGTCGCACAACGCGTCCGCCAAGGGCGGCGACGCGATCCTCTCGGGTCTGAAGGTCGGCGCGTCGAAGGACGAAACCCTTAAGATTTTCAAGGCGCCCGCCGCGCAAACCCCCGAAGAGGACGGCGAAGTGTGGGAATACTACTCCCCGACCGCGCTCGTTAAGTTCGACGCGAACGACCGCGTCACCTACGCGCTCGCGCTCGAAGATCCGACCGCCTATCTCGACACGCCTTCCGGCTTGCGAGTGACGACGGGGATGCGCGCGCCCGACTTGGTCGGGCAGCTGGGCAAGCCGCCGCAGATCCTGCAAGAGGGTGTGTACGTCGTGTACAACTACACGAGCGACGGCGTCGCCTTCTGGATTCAAGACAGCAAGGTCGTCGGACTGTTCATCTACGAACTCGAGAATTAGGAAGGACGAGACGATGAAACGGCTAATCCTAATCGCGCTCGCCGTGCCGGCTTTGATGGCGCTCCGCGCGCAAGACGCCGCGCCCGTCGCCGTCGTCACGAGCGCCCAAGGCGAGACGAACGTTCTCCGCGCGGGCTCGGAGGAAAAGGAGCCGCTGGCGATCGGCGCGCAACTCTACTCCGACGACATGGCGATGATCGGGGCGGACGGCTCGGCGATCGTCTATTTCCTCGACGGCGGCGTGGTGACGCTCGCGGCGAGCGAACGTCTCATTCTCGGCGAGAGCGCCGAGACGAGCTCAAAGGAGCAAGGCGCCGCGCTCCGCGCCGTAAACGACGAGGACGTCGTCGCCAAACCGCTCCAACGCTTCAAAGTCTCCGACCGCGCCGAGCGGATGATGGCGATCCAAACCCCCGCCGGTTTCCGTGGCGAGGGCGTGATCGCCGTCGCGCCGAGCGGATTCGTGTACGACGACAAGCAGTGGTTCGTCTGGATCGATTCGACGATGACGAAGGACGAGGCGGCGACGCGCGAATACGTGATCGTCGTCGTCAACGACTACTTCGAGGAAGTTCAACGCGTAACCGTTTCGGGCGTCTCACCCGGCGTCATCGTCGCGCCCGTCGAAGGGCTCTTCGAGGCGCAACCCGGCGGCGCGCGCTACTATTGGGACGTCTATCCAAAAGGCGCCGAACCCGCCGAAGGCGCGGGCCTCGATCCCGAGGCCGGCGTGATGATCTCCTCGCTCGGAGAAGAGATGGCGGATCTCGTCGAGACCGCCGTCGATTCCTACAAGCAAGGGTGGACGGGCGACGCCTACGACGAAGCGACGTTCCTCTCCTTAAGCGGTATGTATCTTAAGGATAAAAAACTTTACTCCGACGCGCTCGAGTACTACTACCGACTGCTCGAGTTCGACGACGACAATCCGAACACGTTCGAGGAGTTGGCGCATATTTTCTCCAAGCTCGGTAAAAGCGGCTCGCTCTTGACGTCGCACTACGCCAAGCTCGCCGAAAAAGCGCGGTAACCGAGCGGACATTTTGCAACGCGCGCGGCGTCCCAATAGGCGCCGCGTTTTTTATGGAGGCATATGGATATCGAACAAGCGCGAGCCCGAGCGCTCGCCAAACCGGGAGCCGTCGAGGACGCGCCGTTCGCCGAGGACGTCCCCGTCTATAAAGTCGGGGGCAAGATTTTTATGATCGCCCACATTGCGCCGCCGCACTCGGTTAATCTCAAGTGCGATCCCGAGCGGGCGATCGAGCTGCGCGAGCGCCACGACTGGATAACGCCCGGCTACCATATGAACAAACGGCATTGGAACACCGTCGAGTTGGCGGGCGCGATCGACGATCGGGAGATCGAAGCGCTGATCGATCACTCGTACGAGTTGGTGTTCAAGAGTTTGAAGAAATCCGCGCGCGAGGAGATCGCGGGGAGGGATCGATGACGCCCCGCTTCCGATCGAAGTTACCCGACGTCGGCGAGAGCGTCTTCACGGTGTACACGCGGCTCGCCCTCGAGCGCGAGGCGATCAACCTCTCGCAAGGTTTTCCGGAGTTTAACGTCCCCGAGGCGCTGATCGATTTACAGCGCAAGCACCAACTCGCGGGTAGGAACCAATACGCCCCGACCGAGGGCGTACCCGCGTTGCGCGCGGCGATCGCCGAGAACCATCGGCGCCTTCTCGGCGTCGAGGTCGATCCCGACGCGGAGATAACCGTTACGGCGGGCGCCACGCAGGCGCTCTCGACAATTTTCACGACGTTCGTCCGCGAGGGGGACGAGGTAATCGTCTTGGAGCCGGCGTACGACTCCTACGTTCCGGGCGCGCGGATGAACGGCGGCGTAACGGTCGGCGTTCCGTTGCGCGAGGATTTCTCCCTCGATTGGAACGCCCTCGACGACACCCTCTCCGAACGAACGCGAATCCTCGTCCTGAACTTCCCCCACAATCCCGGCGGTTCGCTCTTAACGGACGAGGACCTCGACCGACTCGAAGCCCTCGCCGAACGCGGCGATTTCTTGATCGTCTCGGACGAGGTGTACGAGCACATCACGTTCGACGGCGAGCGGAGCCGAAGCCCGATCGAGCGGGAGTCGCTTCGCGAGCGGACGCTACGGGTTTCCTCGTTCGGGAAAACGTATCACGCCACGGGGTGGAAGGTGGGATACGTCGTCGCGCCGACCGCGCTCGCGGCGGAGTATCGGAAGATTCACCAATTCGTCGTCTTCTCCGTCAACACGCCCGCGCAACACGCCTACGCGGAATTCGCCGAAAACTTCGATTACTACGACGAGTTGCGCGCGTTCTATCAAGCCAAACGTGATCGATTGCGAGACGCGCTCGCGAGGAGCGGCTTCGAGACGCTTCCGACAAAAGGGACGTATTTTCAGCTGATCGATTACGGCGGGATTTCCGACGAGGCGGACGAGGCGTTCGCGAAACGGGTTATCCGCGAGGCGGGCGTCGCCTCGATTCCCCTCTCTCCGTTTTACGCCGACGCGCGACGCGCGGGAACGCGCCTTCGCCTCTGTTTCGCCAAACGCGACGAGACGCTCGACCGAGCCGCGGAACGATTAGCGACGTTCGCGCGTACGGTCGGTTGACGAAGGGCTATTGCCCTTGGTCTATGAGGACCGAGTAGTCCTCCGTGATGTTCTTCAGCCGGGAGGCGAGGTTGATCATAATCTTCTTGGCGATATCGGGATAGTTGTCCATCAGCTTGTCGAGGTCGCCCTCGATAACGAGGACCGACGACGTGTCCTCCGCCTTCATCGTCGCAGTGCGCGGCTCGCCGAGAATGGCGCCCATCTCGCCGAAGATGATTCCCTTCTGATCGAACTCGGCGACCTTCACGTTCCCTTTATAGATGCCGATCTTGCCTTTCATCAGCACAAAGATCTCGAAGGTCGAGTCACCCTCTCTCGCCAGATCCTCTCCCTTGCCGAAAACTTCCATCGCGACTCCTCTCGGTTAGTTGTCTCGAATATACGAAAGATTAGAGCCAAACGAATACCGTTTGCGCATCGAATTGTTTACTCGCCGATAATCTTGACGATCACTCGTTTGCGTCGTCTGCCGTCGAACTCGGCGTAGTAGATTTGTTGCCACGGGCCGAAGTCGAGCTCGCCGTCGGTGATCGGGCAGACGACTTGATGATGCACGAGCATACTCTTGAGGTGGGCGTCGCCGTTGTCCTCGCCCGTCCGATGGTGGCGATAATCGGGACCGAACGGGGCGATCCCGTCCAGCCACTCGTCGATATCCTCGATGAGACCTTGTTCGGCGTCGTTAACGTACACCCCCGCGGTGATGTGCATCGCGGAGACGAGCGCCAGCCCTTCACGCACGCCGCTTTTACGAAGCGCTTGCTCGACGTCCCGCGTGATGTTGATGTATTCCCGTCGGTTCTTCGTCTCGAACCACAGATACTCTCGGTAACTTTTCATCATGCTCCCTTCACGGATTAGTTCTTCGAGAAACTCAAGAGGAACGCGCGAATGAAGCGGTCGATCTCGCCGTCCATCACCTTTTGCACGTCGGAGGTCTCGACGTTGGTGCGGTGGTCCTTCACCATGTTGTAAGGATGAAAGACGTAGGATCGGATCTGGCTGCCCCACTCGATCTTCATTTTGTTCTTCTCGATTTCGTCCAACTCCTCCTCGCGTTTTTCGCGCTCGAGTTGGTGGAGTTTGGATTTAAGCAGGCGCATCGCGTTGTTCTTATTCTGGAGTTGCGAGCGCTCGCTCTGGCAGGCGGCGACGGTTCCCGTCGGTTCGTGGGTAATGCGCACGGCGGTCTCGACCTTGTTGACGTTCTGCCCGCCCTTGCCGCCCGAGCGGTACGTGTCGATCCGCAATTCGGCGGGGTTGACGTCGATCTCGATATCGTCCTCGATTTGCGGGATAACGAAAACCGACGCGAAGGAGGTGTGCCGCCGCTTGTTGGAGTCGAACGGCGAGATGCGCACCAAGCGGTGCACGCCGTTCTCGGCGCCGAGATAGCCGTAGGCGTAGTCGCCCTCGAAGAGAATCGTCGCGCTCTTAATCCCCGCGCCCTCGCCTTCGAGCAGATCGAGAATGGTGGATTTGAAATCGTTGTTCTCCGCCCAACGGAGGTACATCCGCATCAGCATCTCCGCCCAGTCCTGCGCTTCGGTGCCTCCCGCGCCCGCGTGGATAGTGAGGACGCAGTCGTTCCGATCCTCCTTGCCCGAGAGCATATTCTTGAATTCGAGTCGCTCGATCTTATCGAGAAGCGCGTCGTAATCGGTTTGGATCTCCTCGGCGAGGGCCTCGTCCTCCTCGGCGCCGGCAAGCTCGGCGATCTCCTTAACGTTCTTCGCCTCCTCGGCGAGCGCCTCCCACTCCTCGATCCAACTCTCCTCGCTCTTTAAGCGTTTCAGAACCTTTTGCGCGCGCTGTTGGTCGTTCCAGAAATCCGGATCCTCGCTCTCCCTCCGTAGTTTCTCCGCGCGCTCCCGCCGCTTCTCGACGTCAAAGATACCCCCGAAGCTTATCCACGCGTTCGACGGCTCGTTCGATCTCTCGTATTTCGTCTTCGTACATCAAATCACCTTAGGTTCGCACATTTCGACTAACCGAAAAATATCTAAAAATCTCGGACGCGAGTCAATCCCCGCCCGCCGCGCCGAAGATTTTTTCCGTCGCCGCGCGCCGCTCCTCCTCGGAGCCGACGGGGAGCCACTCGATCCGTTTGTCGCGTTTGAACCACGTCGTCTGCCGCTTAACGAAACGACGGGTGTCGCGCTTCATCAGCTCGGCGGCGCGTTCAAGAGAGATCTCGCCGCGGAGGTGGGCGATCACGTGCGGATAGCCGAGCGCGTTGAGCGCGTTGACCGAGGGATCGTATCCCGCCCGGAGCGCGCGCTCCGTCTCCTCGATCATCCCCGAGCGGAGCATCGCGTCCACTCGCCGCTCTACTCGCCGATAGAGCTCGGCGCGGTCCATCGTCAACCCGAACGTTCGGAACGCGTAGTCGTCCCCGCGCCGATATTCCTCCCGCAACACGCGGATGGATTTCCCCGTCGCCCGATACACTTCGAGCGCGCGGACGACCCGCTTAAAATTTCCGGGCGGAATCGCCTCGGCGCTCGACGGATCAACCTCCGCCAACATTTGGTGCGCTCGCTCGGCTCCCTCCTCGCGTCGGACGCGCTCCAACTCGGCGCGATACGCGGGGTCGGCGTCGGGCGCGTCGAACATCCCCTCGACGACGGCTTGCACGTAGAGCCCGGAACCGCCGACGACGATCGGCGTCTTTCCCTCGGCGAACAAGTCGTCGATCTCGCGAAGGGCGTCGCGCTCGTACATCGCGACGTTGTAATACTCGTCGGGGTCGAGGACGTCCACGAGGCGATGCGGAGCGCGGCGGCGCTCGTCGGCGGTCGGTTTGGCGGAACCGACGTCGAGACCGCGATAGAGCTGGCGACTGTCGGCGGAAACGATTTCCGTTCCCAGACGTTCGGCGACCTCGACGGCGATTCCCGTTTTCCCGACGCCCGTCGCGCCGACGACGAGGATTACTTGACGCTCCATCCCTCTCTACCGATAAGCGGCACGAACTTGAAGGCGGGCACCTCCTCGGCGTCGTACTCCTCTTCGCCGAGCTTGACGACGACGGCGAGCGATTGCGTTTCCCGATCGCCGACGGGACAGACGATCCTCCCGCCGACGGCGAGCTGCCTGAGAAGCGATTTCGGAATCTTCGGCGCGCCCGCGGTTACGATAACGCCGTCGAACGGCGCGAACTCCGACCACCCGAGCGTCCCGTCGCCGCACCGAATGTGCGCGCGGATATCCAGCTCGTCGAAGCGCCGGAGCGCGCGTTCGTAAAGGTCGTGGTTCCGCTCGACGGTGTACACCTTGGCGCCCATCGCGTGGAGGATCGCCGCTTGATACGCCGACCCCGTGCCGATCTCGAGGATTTTGTCGCCCGGTTCGACGCGGAGCTTCTCGGTCATAAAGGCGACCGTGTAGGGTTGGGATATCGTCTGCCCCTGCGAGATCGGCAACGCGCGATCGACGTAGGCGTGCATCCGCAACGCTTCCGGCACAAACCGATGACGTTCGACCTTGCCGACGGCTTGCAACACGCGTTCGTCCGAAACGCCTTTCGAGCGGAGTTTGGCGACTAAGTTTCGTCGCGCTTCTTCATACATATAATTATTAGAAGTTATCGGATAAAAAGATAAAAAAATTTTGCTACATTAGCGCGCTAAATAATCGCCCCGTCGGTTTTACGCGACGCGAGCGGCTTGGAATGCACGATATTGATACGGAACCTCGTTGGAATTTGATTCATATTTGGGACCGATAATCGTCGGCGCGATGCGCGTCGGCGACGTCTCTCTTGGAACGTTGCGCACGATCTTGGTGGTGCAGGGTCGTAAATCGCTCGCGGGTCTCGTCGGTTTTTTTGAAGTGTTGATTTGGGCGTTCGCCATTCGGATCGTCTTCGAGCGCCTCGACAACACGGCGAACCTTTTCGGATACGCGATCGGCTTCGGCCTCGGTAACGTGTTGGGCGTCTGGCTCGAGCAGAAGATCGGCTTGGGCTACGCGCAGTTCACGATCATCTCGCGCGCCGCCGCCTCGGAGATCGCCGAACGCTTGCGCGCCTCGCGCTTCGGGGTGACGACGACGTCGGGCAAAGGCGCGATGGGCGACGTGCAAATCGTCACCAGCATCGTCGAGCGTCGCAACCAACGGCGCGTTCAATCGCTCGTGGACGAGATCGACCCCGATTCGTTCGTCACCGTTCAGGCGACGTTGCCGTTTCGCGGCTTCCGTCACGGCGCTCGGAAGTAGCGCCGATCGGCTCTCGTCGCGCCAAAACGAAAAAAGCGGCGCTCGTCGCGTCGCTTCTCGTGCCCGAAGGGAGACTCGAACTCCCACGAGGGATAATCCTCACTAGATCCTGAATCTAGCGCGTCTACCAATTCCGCCATCCGGGCAAAACAGATTTTAAATTTACGAACTCGCCGGCATTAAATCAAAACCCTACCACTGCGAGCCGTCGTCGGTTCCGTCGTCCTCGAAGTCTTGATAGCCGGTGTGCAAGTCGCACTTGGGCGGCAAATTCTTCGAGATGATAATGTCGGTGATCGTCTCGGGGCAGTGCTCGCCGGCGAGACGGGGTTCGCCGCGATCTATCGTCTCTTTACAGAACGTCGCCGCTTGGACGCCGCCGGGCAAGGAGAACCGCTCCATCGGCAACTCGAACGCCTCGTACACGTCGGTGAAGAATTTCCGCCAGATAGGCAGCGCGGCTCGGGCGCCCTGGCCGTAGCTACCGCTGGTGAACTTCACGCGCATATCGTCGAACCCGATCCACGTCGCCGCCGCGAGTTGGGGCGTGAAACCGCAGAACCAGGCGTCGCCGTAATCCTGCGTCGTGCCCGTCTTGCCGGCGGCGGGGCGGTGGAAGGTGCGCCGAACGCCCGAGCCCGTTCCGCCGTTGATCACGCTCGTCATCATATCGCGAATAACGGCGTTGGTCTGTTCGGAAAGCGCTTGACGGCGCTCGGGCTTAAACTCCGCGATCAGCACGCCGTTCTTATCCTCGACGCGCAGTATCGAAATCGGTTGGACGTACACCCCGTCGTTGGCGAGCGTGGCGTAAGCGGTCGCCATCTCGAGCGGGGACACCTCGCTAACGCCGAGCGAGATGGCGGGCACGGGCAACAACTCGGATTTATCGATCCCCATACGCTTGGCGTTCCGCACCACTTGATCGGCGGGCGCGTAGCCCTCGACGATGAGCCGACCCGCGACGACGTTCAACGACGAGGCGAGCGCGCGGCGAAGCGTTAAGTAGCCGCCGTATCTGCCGCCGTAGTTGCCGGGCGACCATTCCTTATACTCGAACGGTTGGTTGAGGATCGGGTAGGCGGGATAAAGACCGTTCTCGATGGCGGTGAGGTACGTGAACGGCTTGAAGCTCGAACCCGGCTGACGGCGAATCTGCGTCGTGTGGTTTAAGCCGTAACGAAATTCCTGCTCCTTGCCGCCGACCATCGCCTTTATCTCGCCCGTACCCGGCTCGACGACGACGAAACCCGCCTGCACGGTCGTCGCCGCCTTCTTCACCGAATCGATAAACGATTCGTCCACCATTAAGCCGTCGAGAATTCGCTTCCGCTCGGCGGCGTCCGTCGCGGCTCTATACTCCCGCGTTCGCTTCGCCGACTCCTCGAGTATCTCGTTAAGCTCGCGCTGATGATACCGCCAGTTCCACCGCTGGTCGTGCTCTTTTTGGAACTCATCGAGATGCTCGACGACGGCGCGATTGGCGATCCGTTGCATCTCCATGTTCACGGTCGTGTAAATGCTCAACCCGTCGCGGTAGAGATCGAAATCGTACTGATCCTGCAAGTCTTCCATCTGTTGGCGGACATGTTCGACGAAATACGGCGCCTCGCTGGAAGTGGCGTAGGCGTTGCGCTCGACGACGACGATGGGCGTCGCCTTAAGCTTCTCGTAATAGTCGCGTTTCAGAAAACCCGCGTCCACCATATTATAGAGTACGAGATTTCGGCGTTGGAGCGCGCGCTCGGGATTGGCGACGGGGTTATAGTTGCGCGGAGACTTCAGTAGCGCCACCAACATCGCCGACTCGGTTATCGTCAGATCGGGCGCGTCCTTCCCAAAGTATTGCTTCGCGGCGCTCTGCACGCCGTAGGCGCTTCTCCCAAAATAGGAGACGTTGAGGTACATCTCGAGTATCTCGGCTTTCGTAAAGTTCCGCTCGATCTGTATCGCGGAAATCCACTCTCGCATTTTCCGCACCAACGTTTCCGAGAGCGTTTCTTGTTGGACCTTCAGCCCGTAGAGATTCTTCGCCAACTGTTGCGTGAGCGTGCTGGCGCCTTCGCGATCAAAGAGGAAGACCGTCTTAATCGCCGCCTTAATCAATCGATCGAGATCGACGCCCCAGTGGTCGTGGAACTTCCGATCCTCCGTGGCGATCAGCGCGTCGATAAAGTGATCGGGGATCGAATCCAGCGGCGTCTCTATTCGATTCTCGATAAAGAACCGATCCACCAACTCGCCGTCCGAGGAATACAGCTTCGAGGCGAGCGAGGGCGTGGGGTTTTCGAGCTCCTCGAGCGAGGGTAAACCCTCGATTACGTACGAGAGGACGACCCCGAACACCACAAGCGCCGCCAAGGCGACGCCCGCGAGCGCGTAGAGTATCGTCTTCAGTCGCTTCCGCTTGTTCGTAAGCTTCTTTCTCTTCGGCGCGCCTTTCGGATTCGCGCCCTTCGGCGATCGTTCTTCCGTTCGCGGTTCTTCGGAAGCCGGTCTTTTCCTATCCGCCATAATCTTCCCAATCAATAATCGAAAAATTCTCTCGGAACAATCCATAGCGGGGTTTCTCGAGCCACGCGCCCAAGTTTACGTAACGCCCCGCGTTATGCGATAAATTCTGCAATTGGTGCAAATGCCCGAAGACGACGTAGTCGAACCCCGCGTCGATCTTGGCTTTCGCGGCGTCGAACAATCCGTCGGCTTCGCCGTAGTCCTTCTTCGTCGTATAGTCGCGGCTGCTTCTGCTGGCGCCCCTCGCGAGGGCGAGCCCGGCGTCGGGATGCACGAGCGACCACGCCCATTGGAGAACGCGGTTGCGGAAAATCTTCTTCAGGAAGTTGTACCCGCCGTCGCCGCTCACGTAGCCGTCGCCGTGGGCGATGAAGAACCGTTTGCCGTTAAGCGTCTCGTCGATATAATCGTGCGCGAGCTCGGCGCCGACCTCCTTCTCGAAAAAATCCCGATGGAAGAAGTCGTGGTTGCCGATCACGTAGCGGACGCGAACGCCCCGCTCGACGAGATCCGCCAACGCCGTAAGCGTCCGGAAATATCCTTTGGGCTGAACGCGTCGATATTCGAACCAATAATCGAACAGGTCGCCGACGATAAACAGCTCGTCGATCTCCTCGCCCAGTTTTTCGAGCAACCCAACCAACGCGCGCTCCTTGCGTCGCTCCCGCTCCCGATCTTCGAGACCGAGATGCACGTCGGAAAGAAAGCCGTAAGTCTTCAAATTCATCTATTATTTTTCGGTCGCTCCGAGATTGCCGCGGGCAGCCACTCGTCGGGATCGAGCGCGACCGCGCACGGCGCCTTGTCGATCGGAATCCGAAACGTTTGCCGCCGTCGGTCGAGTCGGAGATCGCGTCGGCTCGGCTCGCCGTCCTCGCTCCGCCATTCGACGGTTAGCCGAACGTCGTAAGCGTCGTAGCCCGCTTGCGTTTGTTGGACGTTCAGGACGAGCGTTTCGTTCCCGCCCCCCGAGTCGTTCGCCTCCGCTCGCCAATCGTACGCCAACTCGATTACGCCGACGCCGCGATAGACGAACTGATCGAAGAACTTGCCGAACTCGCGATCGGCGACGCGCTCGCACACGGCTTTAAAATCCTCAGTCGTGGCGGATCCGTATCGATACGTTTTGAAATAATCTTGCAAAATACGAAAAAAGAGAGAATCCCCCACCTCTCCGCGTAAGGCGTGGAGCGTCCACGCGCCCTTCCAATAGGTCGTTTTCGTAAATAGGCCGTCCGGCGGCGAGTGGAGGGGTCCGCCAAATTCGGTCGTAAACCGTCGGCGCATATGTCGCCGCAACCCCGCTTCTCCCTCGCGGCTTTCCATGTAGATCGCCTCGGCGTAGGTCGCGAAGCCCTCGTTGAGCCATACGTCGTTCCAGCTCGCGGGTCCGACGGCGTTTCCCCACCACTGATGCGCCAGCTCGTGCGCCAGCAACAAATCGATTTTATCGCGCCCCGTAATCAGCTCCGCCCCCACCGCCGTGATCGTTTGGTGCTCCATTCCCCCGCGCCACGCGAAGGCGGCGACGGCGTAACCGTCCTCCCAAAACGGATAGCGCCCGAACGCTCGCTCGAACGCGTCGAACATTGCGGGATGGTCGGCGAAGTCGATCCGCGCGTTTTGGATCTGACCGGGGAGGACGTGATAGCGGAGCGCAAGCGTGTCGCCCCGCTCGGAGACGTAGCGATCCGTAAACTCGCGATAGGGGGCGACGTAGAGCGCTATAAGATAAGTCGAGATTGGATAGGCGGAGCGACGGCGATAAGTCGCTCTCGCGCCGCGCCGTTCCACGCCGACCGGGGAGCCGTTGGTAAGCGCGACGAACGCCGTATCGACGGTTATGGCGGCCTCGAAGAGGGCTTTATCGGCGGGATCGTCGTCGCACGGGAACCACGAGTAGGCGAACTGCGGTTCGT
>WJMR01000234.1 GCA_014727845.1 Ignavibacteriales bacterium | reverse complement strand
GTCGTGGATCGATCAAAAAGAGCGCGAGATGGAGGAGTCCTCCGCCTTCTTCGACCGCCAGCAGGACCTCATGCGGCGCGCCGAGCGGATCGATATCGTGAAGCTCGAATCGCCGCTTCCCGTCGCCACGGCGCATAGAGACCGCGCCAATCCGTTGGCGAGCTCGATTAAGCAAAAACTCCAAAATCCCGAAACGTTCAGAGAGGCGTTCGTCATCTCGGAGATTCTTCAAACTCCGCGATTCCGTAAGAAATGGCGCTAAAGAAATATACCCTAAAGAAACTACCCACGACGGGCTCCGTCGGCGATCAACTCGACGAAGCCCGTTTTACCATCGACTATCGCGAGCGGCTCAATCCGGCGCAATACGAGGCGGCGACGGCGACCGACGGCGCGTACCTCATCATCGCCGGGGCGGGGAGCGGCAAAACGCACACGCTCGTCTATCGCGTCGCTCGGTTGGTGGAGGCGGGGAACGACCCGCGCTCGATTCTTCTGCTTACGTTTACGCGCAAAGCCGCGCGCGAGATGCTCACGCGCGCCGAGGCGTTGCTGGACGATCGGTGCGGACGCGTGCAAGGCGGCACGTTCCACTCGTTCGCCAACTATACGCTCCGCCGATACGCCAAAGCGGCGGGGATCGAGCCGAACTTCACCATCCTCGACCAATCCGACGCCGAGGACGCCGTGAACCTCATCCGATCGCAATCCGGGTTGGTGAAGGATAAACGACGCTTTCCGAACAAGAAGACGCTCTATAAATGCTATAGCTTGAGCGCCAACACGGGAAGAGAGGTCGAGGAGATCGTCGAGACCGAGTATCCGCATTTCCTCGACGAGATCGACGCGATCTTGAAAATCCACGAGATATTCCTCCAATACAAGCGGAAGAACGGTCTTCTGGATTACGACGACCTGCTGATCTATCTCCGCGATTTCCTCTTCGATCTCGGCGACGGCGCCAAATCGATGCTCGAAGGTATCAAATACGTGATGATCGACGAGTATCAAGACACGAACCGCCTCCAAGCCGATATCGCGCTCGGGCTAACGCAACTCCGGCGCAACATTATGGTCGTGGGGGACGATTCGCAGTCGATCTACTCGTTCCGAGGCGCCGACTTCAAGAACATTATCGACTTCCCGAAGCTCTTTCCCGAGTGCGAGATCATCAAACTGGAGGAGAACTACCGGAGCACCCAATACGTGTTGGATTTCGCCAACGCGCTCAACGAGACGATGCTCGAACGTTACGAGAAGAACCTCTTCACACGGATGGAGGGGGGCGAGCAGCCGTACGTGATCGCGGCGCGCAACGAGAACTTGCAATCCCGCTTCGTGGTCGATAAGATACTCGAACTGCGGGAAGAGGGGGAGTCGCTTTCGGATATCGCCGTCTTGTTCCGTTCCTCGTTCCACTCGTTCGATCTCGAGATAGAGCTTAACAAGGCGAACATACCGTTCGTGAAATTCGGCGGGATGAAGTTCATTGAGACCGCGCACGTTAAGGACGTTCTCGCGTTCCTTCGCGTCGCGCTCAATCCCGTCGATATGGTGAGTTGGTATCGGATTCTGTTGTTGCACGAGGGGGTCGGACCGAAAACGGCGCAGAAGATACTCGATCTCTTGGCGACGGGCGCGGCGCATCTCAAGTCGGATATTTCCGCGCAACCCGCCGCCGCCAAAATACCGGAGAAGCTCCACGCGCTTTTCGGATTGCTACACATCCTCCACCTGAAGAAAACCTCGCCGACGGAAATGGCGCAAATGGCGATCGACTACTACTTCCCCCTGTTCCAACAAGCGTACGACGACTACAATCGGCGGAAGAAGGACCTCGAAGTGTTCGTCAACATCACGGAGAACTACGACGGACTGGAAGGGCTAATCGCCGATATGGCGATCGAGCCGCCGATAGAGAGCGTTTCGGACGCGGGACCCGAGGACGAGGAGGACGAGTTGGTCACCCTCTCGACGATCCACTCGGCGAAGGGGCTGGAGTGGCGGTCGGTTTTCGTCATCTACGCGCTGGACGGCTTTTTCCCCTCGACGCGATCGATGCGCGACCCCGCTCAAGTGGAGGAGGAGCGCCGGCTGATGTACGTCGCCTCGACGCGCGCCAAGCGTCGGCTGTTCATCTCCTATCCGATGAATATCTTCGATCGGGAATCCGGCACGACGCTCTCGAAGCCCTCGCGATTTATTACGTCGGTGCCGAGCGATTTCGTTGACGGGTATCTGCTGGAAGAGTAGCGCGCATGGAAGAGTAGCGCGCAAAGATAACTCGACGGTAACGGCGCGGTAACAATCGATCGGCGAGGTTTTCGTATATTGAAACGCCAATGCGAGGGGGCGTTATATGGGTTTGCTTTTATAATAAAAGGCGCTATATTTCGTGTCGTTGAGCGGTAACAGGGGTGCAATACCTACGAAGAGCGTCCGAGAACGGGCGCCCTACATCATGCGGTAGTTTTCGATAGGGGAGCCGGTTTTGCGTTTCATTTAATACAAGAATATCCTATTTTGATTTCATATCGAAACGGGGGCGCGGCGCCGATTATGCTAACGGTCGCCGAAGAGCGTCGCCAAGGAATAACAAACACTCGTCGGTTAGGAGAACGGCTTATCGAGAATAAGTTGCGACCGACGAAATTACCCAACCAACCAAAGGGTGGCTTACTATGAAGCTAACGAAACTCTTTACGATCCTATTTGCGGCGTCGATGGCGAGCGCGTCTTTCGCGCAAGTCGTTACGCCCGTATGGGAGTTAAACCAAGCGCAAAGCGCGATGCCTTCGTGGTTCAGCACGGGACATTTAGAGCGCGGCGTCGCCTACGGCGAAGTCGATTCGGCCGGCGGCGTGATGAAAGAAGTCGTCATCGCGGTTAGCCGTAACGGCGGAAACATTATCGTTGTTATGGACGCGGCGACGGGCGACAGCATTACGACGCTCGATCCGACGGGCATCAGCGGCGGAACCTATCATCTGAACGACGTTGAAGTCTCCGACGACGGCGTTATCTTCGTCGGCAACCTGACGATCAACACAAACTCGACCGCGTTCAAGGTCTATCGCTACGACAACCTTACGGACACGCCGACCGAGGTTATCAATCAAACCACGACGGACGCGTATCGTGTCGGCGATAAATTCACCGTAACCGGCAGCGCCTCCGACAATTCGTTGACGATCTGGGCGGCGGCTTCCACCAATACGGCGGTCCTTAAATTTACCACCGCCGACAATGGCGCGTCGTTTACGATGGAAGAGATCGCGACCGACGTGGCGTTCGGCTCCTCGGCGCAGGTGCATCCGTTAAGC
>WJMR01000233.1 GCA_014727845.1 Ignavibacteriales bacterium | reverse complement strand
GGAAGACAATGGGGAAGCGTTTTTCGCGCGGATGGATTTCGACTCGCGCGTCGCGACTTGCGTTGGCGACGGGAGCGTTGGCGGCGCTTGTCGGCGGCGTGCGATGCGGCGACGCGGGAACCGAACCGATCGACGAGCCGATCGTCGAGTTCGACTACACGCTCGCGGACGTGCATTGGAAAGATTACATCGATCGGAACGGCGACGGTTATACGTCCTACCGCAAGCTCGTCTTCAACGTCGATCTCACCAACCCCGACGCCGAGGCGACGCTCTTCCTGCAGGTTAACTTTAAAGCCGCCGGCGAGGCGACGTACCAAACGCTGATGGAAACCGCGCCGACGACGGTAAAGGGGCGCGCCGAGAACGACGCGATCGAAGCGGCGATCAACCTCAACGACGCGGCGGCGTTCGCGACCGGGGAGTACGATTTTGAAATCGTCGTGAAAGAGCCGAACGTGCGCGAGCCGAAACTCTCGGCGGGACCCGAGAACGCGGCGGCGCTCGACGACGAGAAATTCCAAAACGCCTCGCTCGACGCCCAAGGCGATCGCGTCTCCTATTGGATCGCGGGCGCGCGTTGGGAGGACGAGTACGACGACGACCTCGACGGCGCCTGGTCCTACGCCGCGCTACGGTTCGACGCAAACGTTTCGGGCGGACTCAATAGCGCCTACGCCAAAGTGTACTACGCCGACTCGACGGGCGCGGGCTACTCGCTCTATAAGACGACCTCGACGTTTCTCCTCGCCGACTCCTCGACGCGCGACGCGGCGAAAGTCGAGATCGGCTATCCTCATTCGGAAATTCCCGCGGGCGTGTACGCCTTCAAGATCGAACTCTACGATTTCGCCGACAACGCGCTCCAAGCGACGATCGACTCGAGCGACGACGCCGACTTGGCGAACGTCCGCGTCGAACCGACGGCGTTCGACGAGGCGCGCTACACCGTCGCCTCGGCGTGGTGGGCGAACGTGGAGGACGCCGACCGGGACGGACTTTCGGGATATCGCGAGCTCCACTTCGACGTCGATTGCGACGTGGAGGCGGAGAAACTCGTGTACGCCGAAATCTACGTGAAGTCCGGCGGCTCGAACGAATCCGACTACGAACTGTATAGCGTCACCTCGAACTTCACGGTGACGGGCGAGACGGCGACCGACGCGGTGTGGATTTCCGTCGGCGAGCCGAACGCCGAGCTTCCGTTCGGCGCGCACGATTTCCTCATCGAAATCTACGACGTCGAGCGCGGGTTCTATCGGACCGACTACGGTCCCGAGCAGGACGTCGATATGTACGCCGAGGGATTCGAACCGACGCCCGAACAACAGATTACCTACGTCGGATGGACGAACGCGATAGACGACGACGGGGACGGCTACGACCAAAGCCGCTATCTCGAGGTTGACGTGGCGATCGCCGCGTCGTCGGCGCGCTCGGCGATCTCGGTCTTCGTCAACGAGGAAGGGTCGTTCTACTACGACCTCTACGCGGAGACGTCGTTTAAGCGGATCTACTCGACCTCCTTCTCGCCGATCTTTTCAATCCTCGTCGGCGCGGGCGCTTCGGAGCTTCCGCTCGGACTCTACAACTTCGAGATTCGCGCCTACGACTACGAGACGGGCTATGTGGCGGACGTCCTCGGTCCCGAGTTAGCCGCCGCGCTCTATCGCGAGCGATTTGAAACGCCGGCCGAGGACGGTCTCTCGTTTGGAATCGGCGGCGTACGGTGGGAGGCGAAGCAGGACGCGGACGGGGACGGCTACGCGTCCTATAATCGGTTGGTCTATAGCGCGTCGATCTCGAGCGGGTCGGCGGAAGTGTACGCCGAGTTGTTCGTGAGAGGCGAGGGGGGCGACTACGAGTCCTACGCGACGAGCTCGGACTTCTACGTAAGCTCGAGCGGCGCGTCGCAAGCGTTTCCCGTCGGTTCGCCCAACGACGAGTTATCGCACGGCCGTTACGATTTCGCGATCCAACTCTATCTCGTTTCGACCGACGAGTTGGTCGCCGTGATCGACGACGGAGACGATTCGTCGCTGGAAGGCGAGCGATTCGAGACGACCGCCGAGGATAATTAGCGGTCGATCGGTTTTTTAAAGGCGCCTCTGAAACATCGCGGATCGAGGCCGTACTCGCCCAAGCCCGCGGCGTAGGCGCGCGATCGGCAACCCCAACATTCCTCCGCGAGCGCGCATGCCCGACACGCTTCCGGCGTTCCGGCGTCGCGGAACTTCCCAAAGAGAAGGTCGCGTCGCTCCCGTCGTACAATTTCCGCGAACGATCCGTCCACCCCGATTTTTGGCGCGTCGGCGGGGCGGATGGTGGCGCACGGCGTCACGGAAGCGTCGTTGAGCGCGGCGACGGTGGCCGAGCAATATTGTTTGTTGACGCAGTTCATCGGCAACCGTTTCGCGCCGTATTGTTCGGCGAATCGCTTATACACTTTGGCGGTTTCGCGTTGCGAGGGAACGAATTGCTCCAACTCGTTGTCGGCGTATTCGGGGCGGAGGTAGGTGTGGTAAACGTTGAGGGACGTCTTGACGCCGAATTCGCGCTCGAAATAGTCGATCGTCGCGATCATATCCTCCGCGCTTTGCAATCCCGTAAAAGTTACCGAGTTGAGCGTTCTTTCGGCGGGATAGCCGAGCTCGAGGAGGCGCCGCACACCGTCGAGTATTACGTCGAGATCCTCGACGGGGCGGTCGGGGTGGAGGCGTCGATAGGTTTCGGGATCGACGCTCGAGCAGTGGACGCTTATCAATCCGTTTCGGCAGAGGTCGGCGGTTCGTCGGAGCGTCTCGTCGTCGGCGAAGGGAAGTCCTCCCGTCCACATATTGTTTCGTAAGCCGAGTTCGCGCGCGCGTTCGAGAAAGAAAAAGACGCGCGGTCGGAGTAGGGGCTCTCCGCCCAACCATTCGATCGCCGATAGGTTCAGTTCGGCGGCGTCTTCGAGCGTGGCGAGGACCAAGTCGTCGTCGAGTTCGTTGCGCTTATCGGGTAGCGCGTTCATATAGCAATAGGAACAACCCTGCTCGCAGGCGTCGCCTATTTCCAGTTGGAGCGCGTAGAATCGTCGTTCGTCGTACGCGCGATTAAGTTCGTCGTAGTCGATCATAGCGTAACCGTTTAGTAGTTCGGACGGGCGAAAGGAGAAACGGTTCGGAATCCGCGGACTCCGAACCGAGCGTCGAAACGGGTGGGGCGATTAATGCGTCTGGAACAAACCGACCGTGTTGCCGTCGGGATCGTTGACCAGCGCGTACCATCCATAGACGGGGATGACGGTTTTCTCTCGTTCGACTTTGCCTTCCGAGGCGCGGACGAGGTCGAGCGTCGCGTCGATATCCTCGACGAGGATGTGAAAGATGGTCGTGTCGCCGACGGAAATCTTCTCGACTTTGCGCAGACCGATCGTTGTTCCCTTTTGGGTGTTGTGAAGGAGGTAGCCGTTGCCGAAATCCTTGAACTCCCAGCCGAAGACGTCGTTGTAGAATTTCTTGGCGCGGTCAAAGTTGGTCGAGGGTATCTCCGCGTGGGCGATGAAATGATTTGCCATAACGCTCTCTTGTCGGATGTTGTCGATGGTGGTGATGAACGTAGTTAATCCAAAAAGTTAAGGTTTCCGTTCGGAAATTGCAACCGTCTCGCGGGCGAGAGGCGCGTGGAGGAGGGCGGGGCTAAACTCGTCGGCGAAACGTTCGATAATTGCAATACGGGAAAATCCGCGCACACAAAACACGGAGGTTGTTATGCGCGTAACGGAAGCGGCGCCCGAATTGTGGCGCGCCTATTTCGACAAGCGAAGCGAGGGGAACCGCGACGAGCCGAAGCTCGCCGATCCGCGCTACAATCCGACGAAAGTGTACGACCGAATCGAGAACTTTCTCAATCTCGGCGGCGCCTCGCGTCTCGAAACCGACGACCTGACGCCCGAGGAGGCGCGTCAATTCCTCGTGATGATGGCGAAGCTGACTCGTCAAGGGATCGTGGGATTCGAGGAGTTCGAGATCGACGGGAGACGCGAGCGACACTACGTCGTCAATCAATTTGGCGACGACCGTCTGAAGGGCGCGCGACTTCGGTACGACGTCCGATAGCGCGCCGCGCCGTGCTTGATAATATTTGTATATTGCGTACGAGATTATCGGATATCCAATCACGAAAGAGGCGCGTCGTTGCTCGCCGGAGTTATCAAATCAACCGCCGCGTATCGGAACTATAAACGTCGCCGCGTCGAAGAGGCGTATTTCGCGCGGATGCGACGCTATCGCGGGGCGCTCGACGCGAAGGGTCTCCGTTACGACGAAGCCGAGACGATCGAGCGCGTCCGCTCCCGATTTCCCGCGCGGAACAAGCGCTACGGAGAAATCCGTACCTGCTATGTCGCCCCCTCCAAACATTGGCACAACGCGATGGTTCCTCATCTCGAGCGGATGGGGGAGGTCGTTCACCTCGACGTAATCCAAGAGTATATGCCGGATTTTGACGCGCTTTCGGGCGCGGAGGTTGCCGCTCGGATGCGCGAGGCGACGCCGGCTATCCTTTGTCGCTTCGACGAGGCGCACGCCGAGAAACCGTTTGATTGGGCGTTCTTCTACCACGGCGCGGCGGAATGGATGGCGGAGTTGGCGACGCGCGTCCGCGAGAAACACGGCGTTCCGACGGCAATTATGAGTCTCGACGACAAGCAGAGCTGGGACGACGTCGCCTTCGGGAGCGAACGGATAACCCAGCGCGAGGCGGCTCCCCTGTTCGACGTTTATTGGACGAACTCGTCGGAGTGTTGTCGTTGGATTCTCGCCGAAGGGGGCGCGCCGATCTTCATGCCCGAGGCGTGCGATCCCGACGAGGCGAAGCCCCGCGCCGTCGAGAAGCGTCACGATCTTCTGTTCATCGGCGCGGCGTACGGTTTCCGAAAGCATTTTGTGGGGCGGCTGGAGCGGTTGGGAATCGAGCCGACGGTGTTCGGCGCGGGGTGGGGCGCTCGAGGCGGCTTTCTTCCGCGCGAGCGTTACGAGGAGACGTTGAACGCGTCTCGCGTGATATTGGGCGCGGGCGGCGTCGGGTATTCCGAGGCGTTGATGAACGTGAAGGGGCGGGACTTCGAGTTGCCGGCGGTCGGCGCGGCGCCGTATCTAACGTCGTATAATCCCGATTTAGCGCGTTGGTTCGAGGTGGGGAAAGAAATCTTTTGTTATAAAGACGACGTCGATTTAGTCGAGCAATTCCGTTATCTTATAGAAAGGCCCGACGTCGCGGAGGCGTCGGCGCGCTTGGCGCGAGCTCGTTGCCTCCGCGAGCATCAATGGATTCACCGCTACGATCGGCTGTTAAAGATCCTGAACGTGGTCGGGGAGGAAGAAACGCCGCCCGTCTCGGAGGCCGAAGCGCTAACGAACTCGTCGTTGGGCTCGTCCGATGCGGGAAGCGACGATTGATCCTCGACGTTTTCGACGCCTTGATTGTTATTGTTATCGAGCTTGTCGTAATCCAATTCCGAGCCGAGTACGCTGTGCGGAATGAGGAAGACGCCGATCATAACGACCGCGGCGATAAGCGGAGAATATTTGACTTTGTTATTCCTGAAGACGTAGTAGGCGGGCGCGAGCCAGGCGATCAGCGCGATGAGCGTCTTGTTGTCGGTTAAGTCGTAACCGAAGGGGAAGCCCGTCCAATACTCGCCAAAGGCGTATTTCTGGACGATCGGCCCGAAGATGAATCCGCCGAGAACGAGCGCGCCAAGCGTCCATGCGACGAGTTTTTTATACTTCGGCTCTTTTCGGAAAAATTCGAGACCGGTTCTCGTCGAGAGTAGCATCGCGGCGAACATAAAGATGATATGCGGAATCAAAACCCAATCGGGCACTTCGCCGCGGAAGCGGAGCACGATGGCGTCGTTTTCGTCGGGGAGTTGCGCGGATTTCCCGCCGGCTTCGAATTTGACGAAGTAGTCGATTTTACCGGCGGCGGGTTGTTTAGGGAAGCTCGCGACGAGGGAGTCCCCGGAGCGGGTCATCGGCGCGGCGGTCCACTTGTCGTCGGTCTTGTGTCGTTTGTGATAAAGGGTCGCCTCTCCGCTTTTCGCCTCGACGGCGACGACGTGATCGGAGTAGCCGGGGTGCGCGCGGTCGAAGGTGTATTCAACTTCAACGCCTCCGACGGTTTCGGAACCGGAGACGGGATGCGTCGGTCCGGTCATCCTTTGGAATACGGCGCTCGCGATAGTCAGGACGACGGCGACGGTCCACAATAGAAAACGGTTATTCATAGATTAGTACTCGGGTTAAATTGAGAAAGATGACCGCGTAAGATATGAATATTATCAAAAACAGCAATTTAGTACAAGCGTTCAAGGATCCGACGCTTAAGCTTCGTCCGATGGATCAGTATAAGGCGTTCTTGTATTTGGATGTATTCCTGATCGTCGTGAATATTCCGCTATTTTTCTATATGCTCTATATGGAGATGGTGGTTGAGATGCCTATGGAGGCGTTTCAGACTGTTTATGTGATTAATAGCGGGTTGTTTATTCTCATAAGCGCCTTTCGTTTTCAGTTTGGGTTTGTTTTGTGGGGTATTTCGTTAGCCGCCTTTCAGTATTTTGCATTTTCTCTCGCTTATTATCCCAATATAGAATTTTCGAGAATGCACTCTGATCTTGTTTACACTTATAACAATATATCTATTGTTCTTGCTACAGTATCATTAAATCAGTCTTTAATGATTATACTATCTGTTTTATTTGGCAGGAAGAAAATAAATTCGCATAAAGAGTATGAAATAGTGCAGGGGCTGGTAATTAGGAAATGGATGCCGGTTATTATTATTGTCGCAACTATAGTAATGGCGTTGTCCGTAAAGGGGCATTTAATAACATCTATGCCATATCCCTCCCCACCTCCCTCATATGCAATTTTGAGAAACAATTTTGGCTCGATTACCACACTTGCGGCGGTTTTTCTATTGGTTCTTGTGGCTTTTTTAGCCGTTCAATATCGAGAAAAAGAACCAATAAAGTATTGGGGTATTTATATATATATTGTTATGCTCATTAGTTGGGGGGTATATTTTCGGGGCAATCGAAGTGGTGCGGTGATGGGGTTTGCGGGTCTCGCTTTGGTGGAAGCCCTATTCTCGAATCGAAAACTCGTCGTAAAAGTTCTTTTTCTTGCCATTTCCGCAGTGACAATATTCATACTCATGGAGGTGATGGGTTTTGCTAGATTAGCAACATACCACATAGGATTAGTGGAATCGTTACAAATTGGTTTGAATAATGAATTATTCGGACCAAGTGCAAATTTGGGCGGGGACGATTTTAACCCTCAGCATATTACTCTTTTCCCTCATATGTTTTGGATTTTTCTTCAGTGTGTTAATTTCTACCATACAGGCATTGATATGGGAGGTATTAGTTTCTATAATTTAATACTTCAGGTAATTCCAAGGTTTATTGCCGATGCAATAGGTTATACAAGGCCGGTATCAGGACCAATTCTTTTTGGGCAATACGGTTTTAGTCAGGGAGGGATACAAACGGTTGGTGAAGGATATTGGAATTGGGGTGTCTGGGGAGCAATGCTGGTCCAAATTCTAATAACAGGGCCGGCAATATACTTTGAGAATTATGCCGCAAAAAGAAATAGGATGTTTTTGGCGGGAAATATTGCATATGGTGGGTCTTCGGCATTTACTTTGTTTTATGGACTTCAAGCTCTCAGTAAGACGGTATTATTCGTCCTCCTCTTCAACTGGGCGTTTGCGAAGGTTTACCGATGGGCGTCGAAGAACGCGCTTATCGATTACTATCTCGATACGCTTCGGCGGAAGAAGATCGCCGAGCGACGCGCCGAAGAGGCGGAGTCGCTTGAGGGAGCGCCGCCCGAGCCGGCGGGCTCGTCGTAGCGGGAGAGATGAAAAGAAAGCATCCGAAAAAGGGCTTTGCTTATTTATCCGCGAAACCGTATTTTGAAGAGATTCTTTTTTACCCACAAGTATATCGGAGATAACGCTCTATGTCGCTTGACGCGCTTGGAATGGTGGAAACGAAAGGGCTTATCGGCTCCATCGAATCCGCCGACGCTATGGTGAAAGCCGCCAACGTCGAACTTATTGGTAAGGAAACTATCGGTGGTGGATTCGTAACCGTGATGGTCCGCGGAGACGTCGGCGCCGTGAAAGCCGCCACCGACGCCGGCGCGGCCGCCGCGCAACGAGTCGGCGAATTGGTTTCCGTACACGTCATCCCCAGGCCTCACGCCGACGTCGAGTCCATTCTGCCGAAACGCGCCAAGTAACCCCGCACTATGCGCGCCCTCGGATTAGTAGAAACCAAGGGGCTTATCGGAGCGATCGAGGCGGCGGACGCTATGGCGAAAGCCGCAAACGTCCGGCTCGTCGGTAGCGAAAGAATATCGGCGGCGCTGGTGACCGTGAAGGCGACCGGCGACGTAGCCGCCGTTAAAGCCGCGACCGACGCCGGCGCCCGAGCCGCTTCCCGCGTCGGACAGCTCGTCGCAACCCACGTCATCCCCAAACCCGACGAACAACTCGCCGACTTCTATCGCGAAGAAGGCGCCGTGAAATCGGGCGTCGGACGTAAACGGTACGAAAAGAAACGCGAACAAAACGCGAAACGCGACGACGAGAAGGAAGCGACGGACGAGGAGCGCGACAAGCAATCCGACTCGGACGACGAGCGCGAACACGACGAGACGCGCGAAACGAATTCCGCCGAACTCCAAGACGAAACGAAATCCAAACCGAGTGAAGAACCCGAGGCGAGAGGTCCCTCGCTTTTTGACGAGGACGAAAGCGGCGGCGAGGACGAAGATACGGAAGAGGACGAGAACGCGTCCGAGGCGCGCGACTACGACGACCTCGACCTCGAAGCGATGAACGTCCACGAACTCCGCAAGCTCGCGCGCTCGATCGACGACTTCCCGATCCAAGGCAGGGAAATCTCACGCGCCAACAAACAGAAGCTTCTCGAACTACTTCTCAACCGAAAATAACCCCCGCGCCGTTTCCGCTTTGCCCGCCGGATTCGTATATTTCGGCGTATGAAAAGTAGCATTCCGTCGATGGCGCTGTCCACGCTCGCCGCCGTCGTTATATGGATTTCCATCTCGCTTTCGCAGGAATACTATACCACCGTCGAGGCGCCGCTTCGATTTGTGGATTTCCCCGAGGGCTACGCGCTCGGCGCCGAAACGCCGCAACACGTGAAACTCCGCATTAGGGGCGACGGTTGGAAGCTCGTCGGAATGGATTTCGCCAAGGATCGCGACTTCCGCGTCTCCGTCGGGAAAGACACGGGCGAGGTCGTCGTTTCGCTCATCGACGCGGCGACCGAGAACCAGTGGGCGACCAACGACGTCGATCTCATCGACGTGCAACCGACGAGCGTGCGCGTTCGGTTCGACGAGATCGAGCGGATTATGGTGCCCGTCGCGCCGTTGCTCGACGTCCACTTTCGCGAGGGATTCGCGCTCGCCTCCCCCTACGTCGTCGAACCGGAGTCCGCGCTCGCCGTCGGATCGGGACGGTTGATCCGCGAGCGAGGCGTCGCGCTCACCGAACCGTTTAGTCGCGACGAGCTTGACGAGAAAATCGTTGAAACCTTGCCGTTGCAAGAAGGGCGGGGAATCGACTACCAACCCGACGCCGTAACGTTACGACTCGACGTCCAGAGGGTCGTCGATCGCGAGTTCGCGAGCGTTCCCATTCGCGTTAGAGACGTGCCTCCCGATCGCGAGGTGATGCTCAATCCCGACGAAGTGAACATCGTCGCGCGCGGCGGCATCGAAACGCTCGGCAAACTTTCCGCCGAGGATTTCGACGTCGAGATCGCCTATCGCGACATCGTGTTGGATACGCTCGGCTCGCTCGCGCCCGTCGTGAAAGCCCCCGATAACGTCCGCGTTATTTCGATTTCACCCGAGCGGATTTCTCGCTACGCCATCAAACAATATTGAGCCATGTTTATTTCATTCGAGGGAATCGATTTTGCGGGGAAGACGACGCAGCTCGAGAAGCTTCGCGCTTGGTTCGAGGAGCGCGGCGAGAACGTGGAGACGCTCCGCGAGCCGGGCGGAACCGCGTTGGGCGAGCGTATCCGCGAGTTGCTACTCTCCGCCGCGCACGAGGATATGACCGAATCCGCCGAGCTGTTCCTCTTTAGCGCCGCGCGGGCGCAACTAACGCGCGCTAAAATCGAGCCGGCGTTGCGCGACGGGCGCGTCGTGCTTATCGATCGCTACTACGATTCCACGACCGCCTACCAAGGGTACGGACGCGGATTGCCGCTCGACGAAATCGAGATCCTCAATCGCGCGGCGACGGGCGGAACGAACCCCGACCTGACCTTCATCCTCGATCTCGACTTCGACGCCTCCCGACGCCGCCAAGCCGAACGCGACGACGGCGCTACCGACCGAATCGAGAGCGCCGACCGCGACTTTTTCGAGCGCGTGCGGAACGGATACTTAACCATCGCCGACGACGAACCGGACCGCGCCCGCGTGATCGACGCGACGGGATCGATCGAAACAATTCACGAAATTGTCGTCCGAGAAACGGAGCGCCGCTATGCGGAACGTAAAAATTCGTAACTCGATCCTCGTCGCGCTCGTCGCCGCGCTCGCGTTCGGCGCTTATGGATTCACGAAACAATACGGCGACATCTACCTTGAAGTCGCCAAGAATATCGACCTGTTTGCGAGGATTTATAAAGAAGTCGCTTTCCGATACGTCGATGAAATCGAACCGCGCGAGTTTATCCGAGCGGGCGTCGAGGGGATGCTCGAATCGCTCGATCCCTACACGAGATTTATGGACGAGTCGCGGCAAGGCGACGTCGATTTGCTGACGACGGGCAAATACGGAGGCGTCGGTCTCTCCATCGGCGTCCGCGACCGTTCCGTCGTCGTGCTCGAACTGATGAGCGGATACGCCGCCGAGCGACAGGGGATTCGGATCGGCGACGCGGTGGTGAGTGTGGACGGCGTGGAAATCGGACCGGAAAATTTCGACCAAGTCTCGAGCTACGTGAAGGGCGAGCCGGGCACGTTCGTCGAGATCGGCGTCGTTCGAGGCGCCGAGCGCGACACGCTCGTCTTTGAACTGCTCCGCGAAGAGGTCGTCGTAAGAAATCTTGTGTACGCGGATTTCTATCCACCCGGTTCCACGAACGTATATTGTAAGCTCACGGGATTTAACCGCACCGCCGCGTCGGAGTTGGACGAGGCGTTCGAGCGTTTGCTCGCCGAGGGGGAGATCGAGTCGGTCGTCTTCGACGTGCGAGACAATCCCGGCGGATTGCTCGACGTCGCCGTGGACGCGGCGAATAAATTCCTACCGCAGGGCGAACTCGTCGTATCGACGATGGGGCGCGACCCCGGTAGCTTGCGACGCTACCACGCCGAACGGAGTCCGCTCTTGCCCGAAGCGCGCGTCGCGATATTAGTGAACGAGGCGAGCGCCTCCGCCTCCGAGATCCTCGCCGCGGCCATCCAAGATCACGACCGAGGCGTCGTCGTCGGGGAAAAAACGTTCGGGAAGGGGTTGGTGCAAACCATCACGCCGCTTTCCTATAACACGTCGCTTAAGATGACTACGGCGCGCTACTATACGCCGAGCGGTCGGAGCATTCAGAAGATCGACTACTCGTTGGACAACGAGGTCATCGCGAGATACGACACGCTCCTGCCCGCGCAATATCGCACGGATAACGAACGCCTCGTGTACGCCGGCGGCGGCGTCGAGCCCGACACGATCGTCTCGGAAGTCGCGCCCGGCGGCGTCGTCGAGGATCTGCTCGCCAAAGGGTTGATCTTCCGATTCGCGAACGAGTATTACAACGAACGCCCCGACGCCGATTTCGACCGCCTCGATCGCGACGAACTCTACGAGCGGTTCGCGGCGTTCCTCGACGGTAAGAAGTATCATTACGTCCGAACGGCGGAACGGAAGATCGACGAAGCGATCCAAGAATTGGAGGGGGAGGCGTACGCCGAGACGCGCGCGTGTTTGGAGAACGCCAAGGGAACGCTCGCCGAATCCAATCGCGCCGCGGTGGACGAGGCGCGCGAGGAGATTATCGACGAAGCGTTAATCGAGCTCGCCGAGCGCTACGAAGGCGCCGCTCGCCGAATCGAGCGGGAGCTGGCGGTCGATCCGCAATTTAAAACCGCGCTGGCGATTGTGAGAGACGTCGGCGCATACAAAGGGATTTTAGGCGAGTAGCTCGGCGGACGAGCGGCTCGGGAAAAAGTTTGCCGCGCGCGACGCGGCGGAAAGGAAAATGGACAATGGACGCGAGTGTAAAATCGAAATTGCGGGAGATCGTCGGGGCGGCTAACTACTCCGACGCCGAGGAGGATCGGATTGTGTACGCCTACGACGGCGTGCCGATGATTGAGAACGCCCCCGAGGCGATCCTCTTTCCCGAAACGACCGAGCAGATCGCCGAGATCGTGACGCTCGCCAACGACGCCGATTTCGCCGTAACGCCGCGTGGCGCGGGCACGGGGCTGAGCGGAGGGTCGATACCCTCGAAGAACGCCGTCGTGTTGGCGACGAACACGTGGAATAAGATTCTCGAAATCGACGCCGAGAATATGACCGCGACCGTGCAAACGGGCGTCGTAACGGCGCAATTAATGAACGAGGTCGAGAAGATCGGGCTGTTCTATCCGCCCGACCCGGGTAGCATGAACGTCTGCACCATCGGCGGGAACGTCGCCGAGAATGCGGGCGGCTTGCGCGGATTGAAATACGGCGTTACGAAGAATTACGTGATGGGCTTGGAGATGGTGACGGCGACGGGCGAGACGCTGCGGATGGGCGGCAAGAACGTCAAGGACGTCGCCGGCTATAACCTTAAGGAGTTTGCGATCGGCAGCGAAGGAACCTTCGGCGTCTTCACGGAGATCCTCTTGAAGCTCGTGCCGAAACCGCAGAAGATTATTACGATGACCGCGTCGTTCGACAAGCTGGTGGACGCCGGCAAGGCGGTGGCGGACATCATCGCGGCTCACGTTATCCCGTGCACGATGGAGTTCCTCGACAAGACGACGATTCAAAGCGTCGAGGATTACGCGAAGGTCGGGTTGCCGACCGGCGCCGAAGCGATGTTACTCGTGGAGGTTGACGGATTCGGCAGCGCGGTGGAGGACGACGCCGAGAAGGCGATGGCGGCGCTGAAGAAGAACGGCGCCTCGGAAGTTATCCGCGCCCGCGACGCCGCCGAAGCCGATCGGATCAAGACGGCGCGACGCTCGGCGTTCAGCGCGCTGGCTCGGCAGAAACCGACGACCATCCTCGAGGACGCGACCGTGCCTCGAAGCGCGTTGCCGGAGATGATCGAGGCGTGCCAAGCCGCCGCGAGGAAGCACGATCTCTTCTTCGGAAATTTCGGACACGCGGGCGACGGCAATCTCCACCCGACATGCCTTATCGACGAGCGGAACGCCGACGAAGTCGAGCGAGCGCACAAGGCGTTCGACGAGATCTACGATAAGGCGATCGCGCTCGGCGGCACCATCACGGGCGAGCACGGCGTCGGGTTGGCGAAGAAGAAGTTCCTCGAGCAAGTCGTCGGACCCGTCGGCGTGAAGACGATGCAAGCGATCAAGCGCGCGATCGATCCGAACGACGTGCTGAATCCCGGAAAGATGTTTTCTCTCGCCCCGCGTTGCGAGTCGCCGTTGCCGCGCACGCAAGCGGGCGTCGAGGCGTTCGAGGAGCGATTCCCCGCCAACTAACACGACTATGGCTCCGAAACCGATCCGCTACGACAAGCTCAAGGGCGTGTTGCCGCCCGAGGATTTTTTCTATCAGTGCATCCACTGCGGTATGTGCCTCGCCACGTGCCCGACCTATAACAAGACGCTCAACGAGCGCTCCTCGCCGCGCGGTCGCATCCGCTTGATGAAGAAAGTGGCGGAGGGCGAGCTGCCGATGACGGCGATTTTCGCCGACGAGATGGAGTTCTGTCTCGACTGCCAGGCGTGCGAAACGGCGTGCCCCGCGGGCGTGCAATACGGACCTATGGTGGAGGCGGCGCGCGTGGAAACGACTAAGGCGGGCTACGGTGGACCGCTGAAGCGCGTGATGAAAAAGATCGGGATGAACGTCGTCCTCTCCTCGAAGTTTTGGCTGAAGTTCGTCGGTCGGCTGATCTACGCCTACCAGAATTTCGGGCTCCGGTGGCTCGTACGGACGTCGCGGATCCTCAAGCTCGTCGGCAATATGGAGCGGATCGAGGAGCTGACGCCGACGATCTCGCGCACCTACAGCGAGTCGGTTCTCGCCGAGCGGATCCCCGCCTATGGAGAAACCAAATATCGGATCGCCTTCCTCACGGGGTGCTTGATGGACGTATGTTTCGCGGATATAAATCTCGACACGGTCGAGGCGCTGCGGCGAAACGGATGCGAGATTATCGTTCCGAAAAAGCAGGTCTGTTGCGGATCGTTGCAAGGGCACTACGGCGAGCGCGACAAAGCGCTCTCGTTGGCGCGCGTGAACATCGACGCGTTTATGACCTACGACTTCGATTATCTTATCACCAACTCGGCCGGATGCGCGGCGTTTATGAAGGAGTACGCGCATTTCTTTAAGGACGATCCCGTGTACGCCGAACGGGCGGCGGCGCTCTCGGCGAAGACGCGCGACGTGATGGAGTTCCTCGGGGATATCGAGTTGAACGAGGCGGATCTGAAGCCGCTCGCCGCGAAGGCGACTTACCACGACGCGTGCCACTTGGCGCATACGCAAAAAATCACCGAGCAACCGAGAAACGTGCTGGCGGCGATACCGGGATTGGAGCTGATTCCGTTGGAGGAATCGACCTGGTGTTGCGGCAGCGCGGGCATCTACAACGTTCTCCGCTACGACGATTCGATGTGGTTCCTTGATCGGAAGATGGACAACATCGAGCGGACGGGCGCGACGATTGTGACGACCGGCAACCCGGGCTGTATGGGGCAGATC